>JACDAP010000338.1 GCA_013695395.1 Solirubrobacterales bacterium | reverse complement strand
GCATGGCTGTCGAGAAGCTCCTGCTCGCCGCTCCTCGCGGCTACTGCGCCGGTGTCGACCGGGCCGTGGAGACCGTCGAGCGTGCGCTCGACCTCTACGGCGCACCCGTCTACGTGCGCAAGGAGATCGTGCACAACAAGCACGTCGTCGAGCAGCTCCGGGCACGGGGCGCGATCTTCGTCGACGAGCTCTCCGGGGAGATCCCCGAGGGAGCCATCACCGTCTTCAGCGCCCACGGCGTCTCGCCGATGGTCCACGCCGACGCTGAGAAGCGGAAGCTCCGCACGATCGACGCGACCTGCCCCCTGGTCACCAAGGTGCACCGCGAGGCGATCAAGTTCGCCGCCGACGGCTACACGATCGTCCTGATCGGCCACGCCGGCCACGAGGAGGTCGAGGGCACCATGGGGGAGGCCCCGGACCGGATCGTGCTGGTCGAGACCGAGGCCGACGTCGACGCACTCGAGGTCGAGGACCCGGAGAAGCTCGCGTTCATCTCACAGACCACGCTGTCGGTCGACGAGACCCGGAACATCATCAACCGGCTGCGCGAGCGCTTCCCGGCGATCACCGGTCCCCGGACCGACGACATCTGTTATGCCACGACGAACCGCCAGTCGGCCGTCAAGCAGATGGCGGCGAAGTGCGACCTCGTCCTGGTCATCGGCTCGAAGAACTCCTCGAACTCCGTGCGCCTGGTCCAGGTCGCTCGGGAGCACGGCGCCGAGTCGCACCTGATCGACAACGCCTCGGAGCTCCGCGACGAGTGGCTCGAGGGGATGACCACGGTCGGGATCTCCTCGGGGGCGAGCGCCCCGGAGGAGCTCGTCGGCGCGCTCGTGCAGTCCTTCCGAGACCGCGGTGTCGAGGACGTCTCCGAGTTCGAGGTGATGCGTGAGGACGTGCGCTTCATGCTCCCGAAGACGATCCGCCTGGCGATGACCGCCGCGAACGCCTGAGCCGACCGCAGCGTTCGGTTGCGGACCGTCGTCATCAGCGACCTCCACCTGGGGGACACGCAAGAGCGTGACGTGCTCCGTCGGCCGGGCCCGCTGGCCGGTCTGGTCGCGGCGCTCGCCCCCGGTGACCGCCTCGTCCTCCTCGGTGACGCGCTGGAGCTCCGCTTCGGTCCGCTGCGCGACGCGCTGGCCGTCGCGGCTCCCGTCCTCTCGGCGCTCGGCGACGCGGTCGGGGCCGAAGGCGAGCTCGTCCTGGTGCCGGGTAACCACGACCACGCGCTGCTCGACGACTGGCGCTCCGCGCGTGCCGCCGCGGCGCAGGAGGCCGCGCCGCTCACGCTCGCGGAGACCCTGCCCGTCGAGGGTCCGGCCCTGCGCCGGCTCGCCGAGACCGTCGCACCGGCACCGCTCCGGGTCGCCTACCCCGGGCTCTGGCTGCGCGAGGACGTCTACGCGATCCACGGGCACTACCTGGACCGCCTGATCACCATCCCGACCTTCGAGCGGCTGGGCGCGGGTGCGATGGCGCGGGTCGCCGGGCCGCTGCCGGCCGACGCCGCCCCCGAGCACTTCGAGGAGGCCCTGGCTCCGATGTACGCGTGGATGCACGCGGTGGCGCAGAGCCGCCGTGCGAGCTGGACCGCGGCCCGCCAGTCCTCCTCGGCGAGCACCTGGGCGCTGCTCGCGGGCGAGCGCCATGGGTCGCTGCGCGGGCGGCTCACGCGCGTCGGCTTCCGAGCCGCCGTCGCGACACTCAACCGCGCGGGGCTCGGGCCCGTGCAGGCGGAGCTCTCGGGGGTCGAGCTGCGCCGCGCCGGGCTCCGGGCGATGGGGGAGACCGTGGCTCGGCTCGGTGTCGAGGCCGAGCACGTCGTCTTCGGCCACACGCACCGGTCCGGGCCGCTCCCGGACGACGACCCCGGCGAGTGGCGCGGGCGCTCGGGCGCCAGGCTCCACAACGCAGGTTGCTGGAAGGACGAGCCGAGCTTCGCCGTCGGCGGGCCGGCGAGTCCGTACTACGCGGGCCGCGTCATCGTCGTCGACGCCGAGGGGCCGCCCCGCCTGGAGCGCGTGGTCACCGAGCTGCGCTGAGCCCGCGCGGCCTGGCGCTCGCGGCGTGAGCGCGCGCTCCCCACCGCGGTCGGCTGCGGCCTTCTGTCAATCCGGGTCGAGCCCGGGCGTGAACTGCGTGGCGTGCACCTCAACGCCGAGGCCGGCTTCTATCGCGATCGTCGCCTCGGTGTGCACGGCGTGCTCGACGAGCGTGTGCAGGCCCGGGCGGGTGATCGTCCGCGCTTCGCCGTCGACCACGAGCTCGCCGGTGCCGGAGACGACGACGTGGACGCCGCCCGCGCCGTAGGCGCCCGCGTAGGCGCCCGCCGCTTCGCGCGTCGGCTCGACGAGCACCACGTCGGGAGCGTCCTCCGGACGGAGCGGCGGCACGGGCACCACCGCCTGACCGAGCAGCTCACCGATCGCCGCTTCGGTCTCCGCGTAGCCGCCCTCGCCGAGGTGGTATTCGAAGAGCCGGAGCTTCTGGTCGAAGAGGTAGCGCGCCGGCCAGCCCGGTGCGTCGAACTGCTTCCACGCCCGCCATTCGACGTCGAGGCCGACGGCGTAGCCCAGGTCGAGGCGCTCCACCTCATCGCGCACGAACGCGGGGTCCTGCGATGGCGGGTACGCGCCGCAGTGCATGCCCATGATCCGCAGCCCGGACTCGGCGTACCGCTCGTGCCAGGCCCGCAGGTACGGCAGCGTCCGGTGCGAGTTGCTGCGGCAGACGTCGAAGAACTCCACGAGGACGGGTCGTCCGACCTGCTGGTCCATCCGCAGCATGGCGACGTTGATCCATTCGAGGACCGGCAGGGGCGGTGCGGAGATCGAGTCCGACGGGGCGCGCATGGCCGGCGCCAAGCTAGCACCGCCAGATGCAGGTCAAACATCCGTCCAGGGCCGGTCCGTGAGAGAACTGTGTGGGTTCCCACACACGTGCAAGCACGGTTGTGTCGTTGACGTTACCGTGCGCGCACGTTCGGTACCCGCCGAGCCTCATTTCCCACCGGCTGGCCCCATTCCAGCCATCTCATTCCCATAGGAGGGTCAGTTGCGCAAGCTCGGACTCATCGCGGCCACCGCCGCAGCATCAATCGGCGTCACCTCGTTCGCCCAGGCCATCGAGGTCAACCAGGGCCTCAGCGTCGGCATCAAGGGCGGCAAGGGCACGAAGGCGAAGCCCCGGAACCTGGTCCTCTCGGTCACCACGACGACCGACGCGATCGAGCGGGACAAGAACGGCACGTTCGCCACGACCAACGCCGTCATCCACTTCGACAAGAACCTCCGCTTCAACAACGCGCGCTTCCCCACCTGCGCACTGAAGATCGTGGCGACCAAGCCGGAGAAGTGCCCGAAGGGCTCTCAGGTCGGCACCGGCCTCGCGAAGGCGACCGTCGGTGAGGGTCAGATCAAGGTCAACCCGTCGATCAAGGCCTACAACGACAAGAACAACAAGATCAACCTCGCGCTGATCGCCAAGCCGGGCGAGGTCGACTCCTCGGGCATCCTCGTCGGCAAGCTCAAGAAGGACTCGGGCAAGGACTTCGGCTTCAAGCTCGACGTCCCGATCCCGGCCAAGCTCCAGGAGCAGCTCGGCCTGAAGATCACCCTGACGAAGTTCAACACCACGATCAACCGCAACACGGTCACGGTCAAGGGCAAGAAGTACGCGTACGTGAACTCGATCGGCTGCCCCAAGGGCGGCAAGTACAAGTTCGCCGGCGACTTCCGCTACAGCGACGCCACCAAGGAGTCGGTGAAGACCACCGCGAAGTGCTAGTCGGGCCTCCGGCCCACTGAAGGATCGCCGAGGGGCGGGCCATGGCGGCCCGCCCCTCGTGCGTTGTGGGGCGGGGGCGGTCCCGGCAGCTTCTACCCTGCCGCCATGCGGAACTTCGCGATCGTCGCCGGCGCCCTGGTCGTCCTCGCGCTGGGCTTCGTGCTGGCCACGAGGTCGGACGAGGCCGATGCTCCGACGACCTCGGCCGACGTCACCACCACCGAGACGGTGACCGCCGAGGCGAGCACGCCGCCGGCCACCGCGTCGACCGAGGTCAGCACGACGCCCGAGGCGGCCGCCCAGCCCGCACCCGCCCCGAAGCCAGCGATCCTGACCGTGAGGTTCGCCAACGGCGAGCCGGAGGGCGGCGTGAGGACGCTGCGGTTCGAGAAGGGCGAGGAGGTCGCCTTCAAGGTGGTCTCCGACGTTGCCGAGGAGATCCACGTTCACGGGTTCGACATCTACCGCGACGTCGCCCCCGGGAGGAGCGCCACCTTCCGGTTCGACGCCGAGTTCGACGGCAAGTACGAGATCGAGATGCACGACGCCGCTGTGCAGATCGCCTCCCTGGAGATCCAGCCTTGACGCGTCGCGCGGGCCTGGCCGCGACCGGCCTCGGGCTGGTCGGTGCCGCCGTGTTCCCCGCGCTCGCGCAGGCCCACGGCCTGGTCGGCCGCCAGGACCTCCCGATCCCGCGGCTGCTCTTCGTCTGGGC
>JACDAP010000497.1 GCA_013695395.1 Solirubrobacterales bacterium | reverse complement strand
ACCCCGACCCATCGCACGAGCTGGCGGCCGAGGTGCTCCACCGCAGCCGCTCGGCATACGTCCGCAGGCTCCGTACGGCCACCGAGCGCCTCGCCGAGCATCTGTCGGGCTAAGCGACCGGTACTGGCGCGGGTGGGGTGTTGTCCTCGCGTAGTGGCGCGTGTACGCTCGGGTTATGTCCATGCGTACGCTGCGCCGCCTCACGCTCCCGCTGGCCCTGACCGCGGTGCTCGGGCTCGGCGCCTGCGGCTCCGACGACGCTTCGGTGGAGGGACTCCCGGAGGGCGCCGACATCGAGAAGCTCGAGGACTCGAGCAAGGAGCTCGAGGACTCGAGCAAGGAGCTGCAGGAGCAGGGCGCCGACCTGCAGAAGCAGGCCCAGGACCTCCAGAAGTTCGTGACCGAGACGCAGCAGAAGGTCGAGGACGGCACGATCAGCCAGGAGGAGGCCGACAAGCAGATCAAGGAGCGGACCGACAAGCTCCAGAGCCAGGCCAACGACACCGCGTCGGACGCGATCGACAGCCTCAACGACGTCGACGGCCTGCCCGACGAGGCCAAGAAGGCGCTCGAGGACGCGCAGAAGCAGTTGCCGACCCCCTGACCGCCGGGAGGGCACGGCACGGCACGGCGCGCCCGAATAGGATTCGCCCCGCTATGCCTGCCACCGCACGGAAGATCCGCGTCGTCGTCGCCAAGCCTGGCCTGGACGGTCATGACCGGGGGGCCAAGATCATCGCGCGCGCCCTCCGGGACGCCGGCATGGAGGTCATCTACACGGGCCTCCATCAGACGCCCGAGCAGATCGTCGAGACCGTCATCCAGGAGGACGCCGACGCCGTCGGCCTCTCGATCCTCTCGGGCGCCCACATGACGCTCGTGCCCCGGATCGTCGAACTGCTCAAGGAGCAGGAGATCGAGGACGTCGTCATCACGGTCGGCGGCACGATCCCCTCCGACGACATCCCGGAGCTCAAGAAGCTCGGGGTCTCCGAGGTGTTCACCCCCGGTGCGCCGACCCAGGCGATCATCGACTTCATCGAGGGCGCCGTACACCGGGAGTAGTCCCGAGCGCCCACGTCGTCTCGCACATCCCGCAGCCCGCAGCACGCTGCGCTCGCCCGATTGACTCGTCAGTCAACCCGCTAGCTACACTCCCGAACGTCCGTTTGCCAAGGAGGCCGAAGTGAAGATCTGTGTTCTGGTCAAAGAGGTTCCCGATGCTGCTGTCACCAAGCGCATCGACCCGTCGACCGGTCGTATGGACCGCTCAGGCGAGAAGAACCTGAACCCCTACGACACCCACGCCATCGAGGCGGCCATGCAGCTCAAGGAGGGCGGCGAGGTCGAGGTCGAGGAGATCGTCGCGGTCTCCATGGGCCCCGCGTCCGCCGTGCGCGCGCTCCACAAGGCCGTCTCCCTGGGCGCTGATCGCTCGGTCCACCTCTCCGACGACGCCCTCGCGGGCTCGGACGTCGCCGCCACCGGCTACGCCCTCGCGAGCGCGATCAAGGCTGAGAGCCCCGACCTCGTCCTGCTCGGCCAGCAGTCCGACGACGGCGAGTGCTACACGATCGGTGCGGTCGTGGCCGAGCACCTCGGGATGCCGTCGCTCACGCAGGTCGTGAAGATGGACGTCGAGGGTTCCGGCGTGAAGTGCGAGCGCCAGGCCGAGTACGGCTACGACACCGTCCAGGTCACGTTCCCCGCGGTCATCTCCGTCGGCGACGCGATCAACGAGCCGCGCTATCCGTCGCTGAAGGCGATCATGGGCGCGAAGAAGAAGCCGCTCGAGACGAAGAGCGTCGGCGACGCGAGCATCGACGTCTCGATGGTCGGCGCGGACGGCTCGCAGGTGCAGTGCGGTGAGTTCAAGGCCCCGCCGCAGAAGGCCGCGGGCCAGATCATCGAGGACGAGGACACGAACGAGACGGTCGAGAAGATCGTCGCTTGGCTCGACGAGAGGAAGCTGATCTAGATGGCCGACATCCTGGTTTACGCGCTGCACTACGAGGGCGCCTTCAACAAGAACTCGCTCGGGGCGATCTCCGAGGCCTCCAAGCTCGCCGGTGAGGCCGGCGGCTCGGCCCACGCGGTCGTCGTCGGCGAGGGCATCAGCGACGAGCTCGCCGCCACCCTGGGTGAGTACGGCGCGGGGAAGGTCTTCAAGGCCGAGGGCCCCGAGGGGCTCGCGCAGCCGGTCGTCGACGTCATGGCGAAGGTCATGGGCGACGAGGGCATCGACTACGCCGTCTTCGGTGGCGGCCTGCTCGGCTTCGAGGTCGGCGCCGGCCTCGCCGCGCGCCTGCAGGCGGGCGTGACCATGGAGGTCACGAACGTCCTGGTGGAGGACGGCAAGCTCGTCGCCGAGCGCCCGATCCTGGGTGACTCCTCGATCTCGCAGTCTCGCTACAAGACCAAGGGCATCATCATCGGGCGCCTGAACGCGTTCGAGCTGAAGGCCGGCGGGAGCGCGGCCGAGGTCGTCAGTGTGACGGCCGAGCCGTCTGCCCAGGCCGCACAGGCGAGCATCGTCTCGCGCGGCGAGCAGCGTGGCGCGGACGTCGACATCGAGGGCGCCGGCACGCTGATCGCCGGTGGCCGCGGGCTCGGCAACGCCGAGGGCTTCGACCTCCTGCAGACGCTGGCCGAGGCCTTCGGCGGCTCGACCGCCGTGGCCGCGACCCGCGCGGTCGTCGACGCCGGCTGGTACCCGTACGCGGGCCAGATCGGGCAGACGGGCAAGACCGTGGCGCCGAAGCTCTACCTGGCCGCCGGCATCTCCGGCGCGATCCAGCACAAGGTCGGCATGCAGTCCTCGGAGAACATCGTGGCGATCAACAAGGACGCGAACGCCCCGATCTTCGAGTTCTCCGACCTCGGCATCGTCGGCGACCTGAACAAGATCGTCCCCAAGCTCGCCGAAGCCATCGCGGCCAAGCGCGCTTAGAACCACCCCTCGCAAGAAAGGCTCGTCCTCATGGCGTCAGGCAACGCAAGCACCGCGACGGTTCCCGCCGCGTTCCCGCCCCCGGTGAACTCCCAGCAGGAGTTCATCAAGCGGGAGCTCGACCCTGAGGACGAGCGCATCGAGGTGGGCGTCGCGATCGTCGGCGGCGGCACCGCCGGCCTCGCCTGCGCCACTCGGCTGCTCCAGCTGCTCGCGGACGAGTCGGTGGGCGGGCCAGAGGTCATGGAGCGGCTGGGCGAGGTGCCCGTCGCGGTGATCGAGAAGGCCAAGACCTGCGGCGGCCACAATCTCTCCGGCGCGGTCATGCGCCCGGACTCCCTGGTTGAGCTCTACCCGGAGTTGAGCCGGGAGGACTGGCGCAAGGAGGGCTTCGCGTTCGGCGAGGTCGAGAAGGAGGGCGTCTACATGCTGCCCAACGGCAAGACGTCGATCCGCATCCCGACGCCCCCGCCGTTCAAGAACCATGGCGCCGAGGTCATCTCGGTCGCCGCGCTCTGCCGCTTCATGGCCGCGAAGGCCGAGGAGGCGGGCGCGTACATCCTCACGGAGACCGCCGCCAGCGAGCTGCTCGTCACCGAGGGCCGCGTCCAGGGCGTGCGCTCGGGCGACAAGGGCCGCGGCAAGGACGGCAAGGAGCAGGGCAACTTCGAGCCCGGCGCGGACATCACCGCGCAGGCGACCGTCCTGGCTGAGGGCTGCTGGGGCCACCTGACCGGCGGCGCCATCAAGGAGTTCGGCCTGGCCGAGGGCCGCGAGCCGCAGAACTGGGAGCTCGGGGTCAAGGAGGTCTGGAAGGTCGCCAAGCCCCTGGACCGTGTGATCCACACGATCGGCCCGTGGCCGCTCAAGCTGAACACGAAGTACCACCACACCGGCGGCTCGTGGATCTACCCGATGAAGAACGAGAAGACCGGTGAGGACATGGTCTCGATCGGCTTCGTCGTCGACCTCGACTACGCGGACGCCACCACCTCCTGCCACGACCTGCTCCAGGAGTTCAAGCTCCACCCGCTCGTCAAGAAGATCCTCGAGGGCGGGGAGCGTGTCGGCTGGGGCGCCAAGGCGCTGCCGGGCGGCGGATACTGGTCGATGCCGAAGCTCTCGATGCCGGGCGCGGTCCTGGTCGGCGATGCCGGCGGCATGGTCAACACGACCGCGCTGAAGGGCCTGCACTACGCGATCAAGGCGGGCATCATCGCGGCGGAGAACATCTTTGAGGCGCTCAAGCGCGGCGAGTCGAGCTTCGCGAAGTACGAGGACGCGATCGAGAACTCCTCGGTCGGCAAGGAGCTGTGGGAGGTCCGCAACACCCGCCAGCCGCTCGCGCAGAAGGGCCTCATCAAGGGTGGCCCGAAGACGAACATCCTGATCGCGACCAAGGGCAAGTTCCCGCCCGGCCGCATCTCGATGAAGGCCTCCGACGAGACGCCGATGTTCATCGGCAAGTCGAAGGACAGCTACCCGAAGCCGGACGGCAAGTACACGTTCGACAAGCTCTCGTCCGTCTTCATCACGGGCAACGCGACCCGCGATGACGCGCCGAACCACATCCGCGTGCAGAAGAACGTCCCGCGCGTTATCGCCGAGTCGTGGCAGTGGATGTGCCCGGCGGGCGTCTACGAGATCTCCGACGAGCAGCTCGAGGCGACCGAGGGCAAGCCCGAGGAGCACGTCGACGTGATCGTCAACTACACGAACTGCGTGCAGTGCGGCGCGATCACCGCCAAGGGCGGTCGCCTGACGACCCCCGAGGGCGGTGACGGCCCGCTGTACCAGCTGACCTGAGCGGGTCCGCTGTCCTGATCTGATCGAGGGGCGCCCCCCTTCGCTTCTGTCATTCGTCGCATCTCGGTGTCGTCGGGAAGTGCCGGTGCGTCATGCCGGTCGCTTCAAGAACACGGGCGAAGGCCCCCGCAGCCCAATCGCCAAGAGCACGTCCCTGCTCCCTCGATCGACACCCCACGCAGAACGTCCTGGGGAGGCGATCGTCGGTTCAGCCGTTGTTTCCCTGCGTCCGCCGTCCACCGATGGAACTTTTGACCGTCGTTTTCGAGACGCGCAAGCCAAACCGCCGTTGCGTCATCCTGAACGAAGGAGATCCCTTTCGGGAGAGTGAACCCGGCGCTGACGACTACCGCCCCGTCGTCGCGCGCGACTTTCCATTCCAGCCAGCCCTCCGCCCACGGATTCGCTTCCTCCTCCACCCAGATCATCGACCAGTAGTTGAGCCCATGCTGTGGCTCACCCTTGTCGCGTCCCTGCGTGATGCGCGCGTAGTCTGCGGGAGCACCGAAGTGTTCGGCGAGAACGGACGCGGCGTGAGCGGTCAGATCCGCCAGAGCCGCTTCCGCCGCGCCGTAGTAGGCGAGTGCGGTGAGGTGCTCGGGGCCAAGTCGCTCCGGGGCATGAGGCCCTCCTCTCGTAGAAACGTCAGGAATTCCTGCATCAGCCAGCGATCGACAGGATCATCGAACAGCTCTGGCTCATCGCGCAAAGTGCGGATTCGTCCTCCGACTCGGTCCCAGCTGCGAAGGGGCGAGTCGTCCGGAACCTGGTCACCGTATGGATCAAGGTCGCTCTGGCGCCCGAGGATCACTACCGGCATGTCGTGCGGCCCAGGATGGAGAGCGCGGAGTGAAGCGCGATAGCTCAGCGCCTGCTCGTCATGGAGGCCAGTCCCGTGCTTGACCTCGACCCAAACGACGATGTCGGTCGCAGCCTCCTCAGGACTGCCGAACCGCAACTCGAGGTCCACGAACTTGCCCACGCTCGTTCTGATCTGCGTCCGTACGCCCGTAAGCGCGTACGGCGAATTCGTCAGAAGTGAGTGCAGATCGGCCGTTGAACGGCGTGAGACTTCTCCGACTCCCCTGCTACTGGAGTCGGGGTCCAGCCACGACACGGCGAGGTCGACCGCGAGCCCTTCGACCCTCTCGAGCACTCCGGCGAAGCACTCGGTGAGTCGGTTCTCGCGAGGCGTCGCCTTCGCGCTCTCGGAATACCGTGTCGCCCGAGCGAAGAGCGACGTGTGGGTCGGCTTCACGTCGTACGCTTCGAGTAGTGCCCGCCTATGCGGCGGTGACGACGCCCGAGGTGGTTGAGGGACTGGGGACGTGAAGGCCTTCGGCGCGCAGGCCCTCGAGGTGCAAGCTGATCGCCTCTCGGATACCGGCCTCCGCGTCAAGGCGGTCGGTGCCCGTGCTGACGCACCCCGGAAGATCCGGGACGTACGCGCTCCAGCCGTCGGAACCGGGCTCGTAGATCA
Organism: Solirubrobacterales bacterium; assembly: GCA_013695395.1. GTDB lineage: Bacteria > Actinomycetota > Thermoleophilia > Solirubrobacterales > Solirubrobacteraceae > Paraconexibacter. The sequence continues at coordinate 1,386 of JACDAP010000497.1, read as the reverse complement.
CCAGGTACTCACTCATCGCAGCTCCTCCAGACCGGTTGCTCGGCGGATACTCGCCAGCGTACCCGGCCTCAGCGTGTCGTTTGGCTTTCCGGGAACGGTCACGAGGTGGCTTCCGTCCGGGGCGCGGAACTGTCGGTGACCACCTCGCGTCCGCGCGAGCACGTAGCCGTCAGCCTCCAGACGCTTGATCACCTCGCGGACCTTCATGCCCATTGCCGGATCGTGACCAACGGCGCGGACAGCGTGATGCGGCGAGCGCGATTGCCAGACTGGTGAGCATGCTCATCGTTGCCGGCCGTCTCGTCCTCGATCCCGCTGATCGGGACGCGCACGTCGCGGCCAGCGCAGGCGCAGTGCGCCTGGCGCGGGAGGCCGGCGGGTGTCTGGACTTCGCGGTCTCCGCCGACCCGGTCGATCCGGGTCGCGTGAACGTGTTCGAGCGCTGGACCGGCGCGGCGGAGCTGCGCGCGTTTCGGGAGGGTGGGACCGGCGACGACACGGACGTCGACTTCAGCCGGATCGTCGCCTTCGAGATCGCGGAGTACCTCGTGCCCGACGCCCCGTAAGCGAACGGGCAGCCGCGCGGCACTCTGGTGCTACGGTGTCGCACATGGAGGTCAGCGTCCGTGATCTGCGCAACGACACCGCTCGCGTCGTCGACGCGGTCGCGGCTGGTGAGACCATCACGTTGACCGTGCGCGGAGAGCCGGTCGCAGACATCGTTCCCCACCATCGGCGGGCGCGTTGGCTGCCCGGCGACTGGCTCAGCGGGCAGCTCGTCGACGGAGCTGCCGACGCTGGCCTGCGTGACGAGCTCCGAGCGCTCGCCGGTGAGACGTTGGACGAGCTCTGACGTGGCTCGGGGCCTGCTCGACACGTCGGTGTTCATCGCCACCGAGAGCGGGCGGAGGATCGGGGCGCTGCCCGCCGAGGGCGCGATCTCGGTCGTGACGATCGGCGAGCTCGAGCTCGGGGTGCTGGCCGCCGAGCAGGACGAGATACGGGCCCGGCGCGCCGCGACTCTGGCGCTCGCGCGATCCGCCGATCCGATCCCGGTCACCGAGGCCACGATGTCCGTGTTCGCCCGGCTGGTCCACGAGTGCCGAGCGGTCGGTCGTCGCGTGACGGTGCTCGATGCGGTGATCGCGGCCACGGCGATTCAACATGGCCTGCCGGTCTACACGCAGGACGCCGATTTCGCGGTCATCGCCGAGGCGCATCCCGCTCTGGACGTGCGGCCCGTCTGACCTGGAGCCGCAGGCCTCGACGCTGGGCATCGAGGGTGACGTTCTGGTCGTCCAAGAACCAGAAGGTAACCCGCACGAGCTCCCGCGCGGCGGTCGCATCGGCGCGGTGCAGCGATGACTTCGTGGACCGCACCTAGTC
>JACDAP010000496.1 GCA_013695395.1 Solirubrobacterales bacterium | reverse complement strand
CCGCTCTCCCGCGTCGCTCCAGCGCTGCGTGGCGGGGGTGAGCATCGCCCGAACCTACCCGGGTGCGGACGGACGCGGCCGGGCGTTACGGTCGGGGCATGAAGAGCGCCGAAGTCGTCGAAGCCCACCGCGCCGCGGGGCGCACGTTCACCGCGGCCGGGGTCCAGGGCTTCGTCCGAGAGGCGGGCAGCGGCGAGGCCGTGCTCTGCATCCACGGCGTCCCGGCCTCCTGCTTCCTCTACCGCAAGGTCCTCGACGAGCTCGCCGCGCGTGGCCTGCGGGGCGTCGCCTTCGACCTGCCCGGCCTCGGCCTGGCGGCGCGGCCGGAAGAGTTCGACTACTCCTGGAGCGGCCTCGGCCGGTACTGCGTGGCGGCCGTGGAGGAGCTCGGGCTCGAGCGCTTCCACCTCGTCGTGCACGACATCGGCGGGCCGGTCGGCTTCGAGCTCGCCGCAGCGCTGCCCGAACGGGTCGCCTCGCTGACGATCCTCAACACCCTGATCGAGGCCGACACGTTCGAGCGCCCGTGGTCGATGGAGCCGTTCGCCAAGCCGCGCATCGGGGAGCTCTACCTGAAGAGCCTCGTCAAACCGGCCTTCCGCGCGCTCATGGCCCTGCAGGGCGTGAACGACCGGCGGGCGGTGCCGGGGGAGGAGCTCGACGCCTACGTCGACCTGCTCAAGCGCGAGGACGGCGGGCGCGCCTTCCTGAAGATCATGCGCGGGTTCGAGCGGACCGCCGCGAAGGCCGACCTCTACCGCGGGGTCGTCAGCAGCGACCGGTATCCCGTCCAGGTCGTGTGGGGCGAGAACGACCCGGCGCTGAAGATCGGCGTCCACGGCGCGGCGGCGCAGCGGATCGCCGGCGTCGAGACGATTCACCGCACCCCCGGCAAGCACTTCCTGCAGGAGGACTGCGCGCCGCAGGTCGCCGAGCGCGTGCTCGCGATCGCCCGGGGGTGACGCGGCCCGGGCGCGGCGCGAGCGGCGGCACCGCGACGCGGGACAGCTCCGAGAAGGCGGATGCGGTCGTCACAACCGCGGGTCCGCCTTCTCGCGTGACCGAGCCCGCGGGAGGAACCCGCGAGAAGGCAGATGTGGGCTCGTGGACCCCGGGTCCGCCTTCTCGCTGCGCCCGCTCATAGCGCCCACGCCATGCCCATGCGCACCCCCGGCGGACTAGATCCACCTATGCAATGCTTATGCACATGCGCCGGGCCGCCCTGCTCCTCACCGGTCTGCTCCTGCTCGCCGGAGCGACTGGGTGCGGGAGCACCGACCTCAAGGTCTCCGCCGCCGCCTCGCTGAAGAGCGCGCTCACCGCGTACGGCTCCCAGGTCGAGGAGGCGAAGGTCAGCTTCTCCTTCGCCGGTTCCGACGCGCTGGCCGTTCAGATCGAGCGGGGCGCGAAGCCCGACGTCTACGCCGCGGCCAACACGAAGCTCCCCGATCAGCTCTTCGAGAAGGGCCTCGTGGAGAAGCCGAGGATCTTCGCCGCCAACCGCCTCGTGCTCGCGGTACCGGCGAAGGACCCGCAGGTCGCCTCCCTGAGTGACCTCGAGCAGCAGGGGATCAAGCTCGCCGTCGGGGAGCAGAGCGTCCCCATCGGTTCGTACACCCGCACGGTGCTGGGCCGCCTGCCCACCGCGCAGGCCGACGCGATCCTCGCCAACGTCCGCACCGAGGAGCCCGACGTGTCGGGCATCACCGGCAAGCTGACGCAGGGGGCGGTCGACGCGGGCTTCCTCTACGTCTCCGACGTGCGCGCCACGAACGGCCGGCTGACGGCGATCGAGCTTCCGGAGGAGCTCCTGCCCCAGGTCGCCTACGCAGTCGCGGTAGTCAAGGGCACCGAGCACCCCGAGCAGGCGCGGGCGTTCGTCGACGGGCTGCTCAGCGGTGCGGGCGCGCGGGCCCTGAGCGACGCGGGGTTCGAGCCGCGAGGGGCCGCCCCGTGAGGCGCACGAGCTGGTTCGGCGCGCTGCTCGTGCTGGCGCTGAGCCTCGCCCTCGTGTTCCTCACCCTGCCCATCGTCGCGATCTTCGTCGACAGCTCGCCGCGAGAGCTCGTCGCGAGCCTCGGCGAGGAGGGGGCGCTGGAGGCGCTCCGGCTGAGCCTCCTCTGCAGCCTGGCGGCGATCACGATCATCGTGATCGTTGGCACCCCGGCTGCCTACCTGCTGGCCCGCCGCCGCTTCCGCGGGCGCGCGCTCGTGATCACCCTCGTCGAACTCCCGCTGGTGCTCCCGCCCGCGGTCGCGGGGATCGGCCTGCTCGCGGCGGTCGGGCCCAGCGGGCTGCTCGGGGGCCTCGCCGCCGACGCCGGGCTCGAGCTCGTCCTGACCACGGCGGGCGTGATCCTCGCCCTCACGTTCGTCGCCGCTCCGTTCTACCTGCGCCAGGCGCAGGCGGGGTTCGAGGCGCTCGAGGAGACCTGGCTCGACGCGTCGCGCACGCTCGGCGCCAGCGAGGCGCGGACGTTCCTGCGCGTCGCGATCCCCGGCGCGGGACCGAGCCTGCTCGCCGGGCTCGCCCTCGCGT
>JACDAP010000333.1 GCA_013695395.1 Solirubrobacterales bacterium | reverse complement strand
GGGGCGGGGGCGGGGGCGGGCGCGGGGGCGCGGGCGCCTCCGAGGCCGCCGAGCACGCTGTCGAGCGCCTGCTGTGCGGTGACGCCGGCCTGACCCGGGAGGACCTTGTCCAGCAGCTGCCCCGCCTTCGGCGGGACCGCTACGGGCGGCGTCTTCTGGGGCGCGCTCCCCGGCTCCCCGTCGGTGCTTTCCGGGGTTGCGGCCGGGTTGGGCTTGCGGCTGCCCTTCCGCGCGCTGCGCGCGGGGGGGATCGTCGCGCCCGTGCTGGCCAGGAGTCGCTCGTAGAGCGAGGGGGCGACCGACGCCTCGCCCCGGAACACGTGCCCGAGCCCGTCCCTGAACTGGATCGCGCGGGACCAGTTCTCGAGCACCGCGGTGACGTTGTCCACGCTGTTGCTCAGAGCGTCCTCGACGGGCGGAGCCTCCGTCTGGAGCGCGGACTGGACGCTGGAGAGCGCCGGCACCGCCTCGCGGAGCGCAGGCAGGGTCTTCTCGGCGGTGCGCTGGAGCGCCGGTGCGACGGCCTCGGCGGCGTCCAGGGTCGGCACGGCGGCTTTGCGCAGCGGGTCGATCCGGTCGAGCGTGGTGGCCAGGGACGGCGCCGCCGCCCGGAGCTGCCGGGCGGTCGCGGCGAGGGGCCGGGTGGTGTCCTGCAGCTCAGCCAGGAAGCTCCGCGCCGAGCGGAGCATGGCGGGCGCGGCCTGAAGCGTGGCGCGAAGCTGGGCCTGCCGAGCCGCCACCGCCTCGGTCGCCTTGCCTGTCTCGTCGAACATGTCGGTGACGCGCCGCCGATCGTCGGCCAGCTTGCCGATGAAGCGATTGCTCTTGACGACGGCGTTGCCGAGCGCGCGGTTGTCCTCCGTGAGCTGGCTGAGGAGGTCGCTGCCCGAGGCGAGCGCGGGGGCGAGCTCCTGCGTGAGCGTCTGGAAGTCGAGCTTGCGGCCGCTGACGGCGATGCCCATCTCGTTGAGCACGATCGCCAGGCGTGCCCGCGTGTCCGGGTCGAGGGCCGAGAGGACCTGGTCGAGATCGGCGGCCGCGGATGCGCGGCCGTCCGGGAGGAGGTAACCGTCCGGAGCCGGCTCGGTGATCCCGCCGACGGGCACCTGCAACGACAGCAGCTTCTGGCCGAGCGCGTTGCGGGAGATGACGACCGCCCGCGTGCGCTTGTCCAGGGGCGCGTGATCGGCGTCGATCTGCGCCTCGACGTCGACGCGGTCCTGCCGCGCGTGGAGCTTGACCTTGCCGACGTCCACGCCCCCGATGACCACCGGGGAGCCGTCCGAGAGACCCGCGGCGTTGGCCATGCGGAGGTTGACGCGATAGCCGCTGTCCCCGCCGCGGAGGTGCAGCACGGCGGCGAGCACGGCGACCATCAGGCCGATGATCACGGCGCGGTTCATCCGCCCTTCCCCCGGTTGGCCTTGAAGGTCGCACTCTCCTGGTCCTTGCTCGGATCGAGCACCTCCGGGCCGACGCCGCACTGCGGCTGGAACCAGGGCTGTGCGGCGAGCTGGCCCGGCGGGCGCGGGAAGCCGTACTCGAGGCCCGGGAACAGCTTGGCGGCGTCCGCTGGGGTGTAGGGCGCGGAGTTGAACGCCGCCGGGAGGTAGTTGTGGACGTTGGCGCGGACCAGGTGGTCGCGGTCGTCCACCGGCGACATCCAGTCGCCCCACGTGGTGGCGAACTGCACGATCTCCGGTGTGTACGGTCGGAGGCATCCGATCTGCGTCGTGGCCTTCTTGCCGATCGACCCGATCCGCGGGATCTCGCTCGTCAGGGCCTTGATACCCCGGGTGGTGGGGGCACTGCGGTTGACGGCCTGCACCGTCATCCGGGCCGCGGGCGTCACCCGCCGCAGCGCGGCGAGCGTGGTGTCCAGCGGCACCGCGATCTGCTCGAGCTGCGCGACGCCCGGCTTGAGGGTGTCGGTGAGCTCGCCGGCGGCCCGGAGCGTGACGTCGGCCTCCCGGAGGGTCCTGCGGGTCTCCCGCAACGAGCTCGGGAGCTGGTGCAGCGTCGTGTTGACCGACGACGCGCGCGAGGCGACGGCCGAGAAGGTCTGCGCGGCGTCGTCGATGAGCGTCCTGATGCCGGGCGAGGACCGGTCGACGCTGTCGACCACGCGCGTCGTCGACCGCAGCAGCGTGCGAAGCGCTGCCTGGTTACGGTTCAGGTCTCCGACGAGGCCCGACGCATCGCGCAGCGCAGGGGGCGCGGACCGGAGCGCCCGGCGCACTCCGGGCTTCACCTGCGTGATGTTCGCCGCACCGGATCGCATGAGGCTCCTGAGGTCGCGGCGGACAGCGGGGGTGAAACTGTTGATCACGGAGTCGACCTCGACGGGGACCGTCACGTTCGCCGGGCTCAGCGTGCCGTTCTCGGGCACCATCTGCGAGCGGTCACGTCCCAGCGTCAGCAGCACGTAACGACTCGAGAAGGAGACCGTGCCGCCGAACCGGAACGCGACCTTGCTGCTCGTCGGCAGCGGCCAGTACCGGTCGTCGGAGATGCGGAACGTCACTCGCGCCGCCCGGCCGCCGTCGACCGGCGCGATCTCGTCCACGGCCCCGATCGACGTGCCGCCGGCCTTGAGCTCGTTGCCGGTGAGCAGGTTCTCCGCCGCCGGGACGACGACGGAGAAGCGGTGGCCCCCGTCGCGCCCGCCGATGATCACCGCGAGGCCGGCGATGGCGATGACAAGGGCAGTCCCCGCCGCCAGGCGCCGCATGGGAGCGCGCACCGCGTCAGTCTCCGATGGGCAGGTTGAGCGCCCCGCCGTAGAAGGCGAGCACGCAGACGGGCACGAGGATGTGGAGCAGGATGAGGTTGACCACGAGGGATCGGGCGACCGTGTTGCCGACGGCCTCGGGCCCACCGCCGGTGCGCAGGCCGTAGAAGCACGCGACGAGCACAAGGCTGAGCGCGGTCACGGCGATCGTGATGGCGCCGTAGATCAGGTCGCGCGCGGCGACGATCGAGAAGTACGTGTCGATGAGCTGCTGACTGGAGTTCCCCTGGAGCACCACGACGATCACGAACCAGGCGCCGCCGAGGACGCCGGCGACCGAGACCGCCGTCGCGACCGGGACGTAGAGAAGAACCGCAAGGATCCGCGTCCCGACGAGCAGCGCCATCGGGTCGACGCCTTCGACCTCGTAGGCGTCGATCTCGCTCTGGATCTTGGCCGAACCGAGCTCGGCGGCGATGGCGCAGCAGACGCTTCCGGCGAACACCCAGGCGAACATCTGGGGCGCGAGCAGGCGGGTGGTCATGAGGCCCGGAAGGACACCGACGAAGTCGGAGGCGCCGAGGGAGCGCAAGAGGAAGAACGCGAAGCTCGACAGGCTGATCGAGAAGAACCCGCACATGACGAAGAGCAGGACGCTGGTCCGGCGCGTGATGACGGCGTTGAGCCGCATCACCTCGGAGAAGTAGCGGAGCGAGCTCGGGAGGGCGCGAAGCGCCCGCACGGAGAAGATCGCAAGCTCCCCGATCTCGTCGACGAGCCCGGGGCGGCGCCGGACGCCGGACTCGCCGGGGGGCGTTGTCGCCTCCCGAGGCGGGGCAGAGTCGACGGGAACCGAAGCCATGGTGGTGTGCCTTAGCCCTTCAGTCCGAGCGCGTCGGGGAACAGTGCGAGGTAGG
>JACDAP010000457.1 GCA_013695395.1 Solirubrobacterales bacterium | reverse complement strand
CGGTGAACGCGAAGACGCGGAACGTCGTGCGACGCCCGGCGGCGATGGCCCGCGGCCGCACGCGGACCCGCAGCCGCGCCTTCGCCGGCGCCGAGGCTGGAGTGCTCCCCGCAGGCGCCGCCGTCCGGGTGAGCGTGATCGGCGTGGTGAGCGCGTCGATCGCGGTCCCGCGCAGGACCTGGACCCGGTAGTCGCCCTCCGCCTCCCCCGTGAAGGTGTGCGTGAAGTCGGCGCCGCTCACCGGCACCGCCTCGACGGGCCGGCCGTCGCGCAGGACCAGGAGCGTCCGGGGCTGCGGCGTCGCCACGCCGCCCGTGACCTTCACGGTGAACGTCGCCCGCGGCGCCACGAGGCGGTCGCCCATCGTCGCCGTCGCGTCGCCGGCTGAAGCGTCGAGCCGAAGATCCGGGCTCGCCGGGCCGAAGAGCTTCACGTAGGTGTGCCCGGCCTGCACGCCGCGGCGGATCCCGTCCTCGGAGAGCTCGTCCGCCCGCACGACCGTCGTCCCGACGCCGATCGGCGACTGCGTCACCGCGTTGTTCGTGCGGCCCGCGTTGTGCGAGTCGCTCACCCCGACGGCTGCGATCCGGTGCCCGGCGCGCCGCAGCCGGTCGTACTCGTCGACGGCGGTCAGCGTGAACGGGTTCGGCCCGAGCTCGCCGAGCCCGTCGGCGAGCTTGAAGCCCGCCGGCCCCGTATGGACCTCGTAGGCGTCGACGCGGTCCCAGTCGGTCTGCGCGTCGGTGTAGTCCCACGGGCAGCCGCGGCACTGGCCTGCGAAGCCCGGGACCTCCGAGGGAAAGATCGTCGGGTGGTTGACCTGGGTCCAGCCGCCGTCGGCCTTGATCCGGCCGAAGAGCTCCTTCGGCTCCAGCGGCGCCCGGCGCTGCACGAGCGTCCCGTCCGCGCGGCGCTCGAGCAGCCGGCCCGTCCGGTAGTCGGTGAAGTTCGTCGTCCCGTGTGCGTTCAAGTGCCCGCGGTAGGTGATGACCTCCGCGCTGCGGACCACGAGCTTGCCGGGGTACTGCGGCTGGTAGCGGCCGATCTCCGCCCAGCTCGTCCCGGCGACGTAGTCCGACAGGGTGAGGAAGTCGAGCCCGGCGCCGCCGTCCGCGGGCTTGCGGAACGCGTAGTCGAAGACCTCCGTCATCGTCGCGTCGCCCAGGGCGGAGTGCTCCGCGTGCACGTGCAGGTCCCCGGCGTACCAGCCCGCGCCCTTGCGGGCGGGCGTGGCGTCGTAGCGCGCCGGGACCCACGGGTCGCGCGCGAACGCCGGGTCGCGGGAGAGCTCGACCTCGACGCGCCAGGCGACCCGCCCGTCGGCGTCGCCGCTCTCCTGCCCGACCACGGCCGCCACCCCGAGCTCCGCCGCCCACTCCCCCGCGGGCACCGGGCCCGGCCTGAAGCCGCGGGTCGTGCGCCCCGGGACGTGCTCCTTCGGAGCGGCGCGGTACTGCGCCTCGGTCGAGGGTCCCTGCCGCGAGAGGGTCACGTCCGGGTGGCTCGAGCCGCCCCAGCCCCGGAACTCCTCCCCGTCGAAGAGCTCGCCCGGCGTCTTGCGCGCCTGGTAGATCCCGAGGTCGAGCGTGTGCTTGAACAGGGCGGAAAGCGGGCTCTCGGGCTGGTCGAAGCAGTACTTCACCCGGACGGCGATGGTCCCCGCGGGCACGTCGAACGGGACGAGGACGTTGCTGCCCTGCTCCGCAGTGCCGAAGCTCCCGGTGATGACCCGCGCCGGGGTGATGGCCGCGCCCGGGCAGGCGGCGAGGTTGCCGTCGGCGGCCCGGGTCGCCGCGGGCGGACGGAACGCGTTGTGCGCGTCGTGCGCTGACGCCGGGGCCGCGAAGGCCACGCCGAGCAGCAGGACGAGAAGCGGCAGGCGACCCATGGCGCGCAAGCGTACTCAGGCCTCAGCACCTCAGCGGCAGCGGCCCCGCCGATCGCGAACGGTCCACCCTCGAGGCGCATCGCCCGCCTCAACGCGGCGGCAGCACCTCGAACGACGCCAGCTCGCCGCGCAGGGCCGCGGGCGGTAGCCCGTGAAGGGTGCGCACCCAGGTTTCATGTGCTCCAGGCGAACGCAAGGCGCGCGGCAGATCGGTGCCACCGAAGCCGCCCGGGCGCGGACGGGGATCGACGCGGTGGTACGGGAGGGGTCATGGCGCGTAGCCAGGAGGAGCGCGCGGATCTCCGTGGCGCCGTGACCGACCACCGCAAGGAGGCCCCTCGTGGCCGACATGACCCAGGAGCGCCCGAAGCGCGCCACCCCGAAGCGCATCGCCCGTCCCGCCGACCGGTACCTGGCCGGGGTGACGCTCTTCCTCATCGCCGCCCTCGCCTCGTTCTTCCTCTCGATCGGTCTCTGGTTCTCCGGCAGCCGAGACGAAGGCATCTACGTGGGCATCTGGGTCCCGTCGATCCTCGCCGCCGGCGCCTTCTGGGTCTCGGCCATGAACGCGAGGGGCTGACCCATGGACATCGTGCTGGCCTGTGCAGGTGTCTTCGTGACGATCCTCGTGATCCTCGGCATGGTGCTCATCGCGCCGCTCGGCGCCGAACCGGTCGTCGAGAGCACCTCGAACCTGAGCCTGGCGCCCGACGAGCAGGCCGAGCTCCCGACGCCGGACTCGACCGTTACGGCGGCGGCCCCGGCCTCGGCGGCGATGACGGTGGACGGACCCGGCTCCGTCCCGCTCACCGGAACGCCCTGAGCCGCGGTGTGGGCGCAGCAGGACCGATCCGGCGTCACTTCCCCGCGGCGTTTCCAAGAGCGTCTACAACGACGAAAGCCCCGCGTCGCGAGGCTTTCGGAGGTACCGCTACCGGGATTCGAACCCGGGTTTCCGCCGTGAGAGGGCGGCGTCCTAGTCCCCTGGACGATAGCGGCGGGGATCGAGCCTCGGCAGGGTAGCAAGGGCACTCACCGCGCTGTCCGATCCTCATGGGAACATATGTTCTCATGCATCGCGCGAGACCCGCGATCACGCACTGCAGCTCATCACCTCGGGGCTGAGCGACGCTTCGATCTCGGAGATGATCGGCGTTCCTCGACGCACCGTGATGGATTGGCGACGTCGTCCGCATCCGGAGCGTCCCCGCTGCCCGCGTTGCGGAGCGCTGATGCGGGCCATCACCCTCGCGCAGGGCGACTACGCAGAACTCCTCGGCCTCTACCTCGGCGACGGTCACATCTCCCGCGTCGGCCGGACCTCGGCGCTGCGAATCTCCCTGGACCGCGGCCACCCGAATATCGATCGCGACACGCTCGCCCTGCTCCGTCGCGGCTTCTCGGGGAACCGGGTGCAACGACTGATCGCCGATCGCGGTAACACCGTCGTCCAGAAGGTCTACCACTGCCATCTGACCTGTCTGTTCCCTCAGGCCGGCCCGGGTCGCAAGCAGGACCGGCCCATCGTGCTCGAGCCGTGGCAGCAGGCCATCGTCGATCTTGAACCCTGGCGCCTGCTGCGGGGCCTGATCCGATCCGATGGCTGCGTCTTCGTCAACCGGACCGGGCCCTACGAGTACCTCTCCTACGACTTCACGAACCACTCGCAGGACATTCTCGATCTGTTCTCGAGGACGTGCGACCACGTCGCGGTGGAGCATCGTCGCTACCCGGTGCGGATCAGGGTCTACAGGCGCGCCGCAGTAGGACTCCTCTTGCATCACGTCGGGGTCAAGAGCTGATCGGAACCGCTACATTGCGGCGTCCCGCGGATGTGGCGGAACTAGGCAGACGCGCGGCGTTCAGGTCGCCGTGGGGGCAACCCCGTGGAGGTTCGATTCCTCTCATCCGCATGGCCGCGGCTACAATGCCGCCGCTGACCTGCCGCTATCGTCCAGGGGACTAGGACGCCGCCCTCTCACGGCGGAAACCCGGGTTCGAATCCCGGTAGCGGTACTCACGGAAGCCCCGCATATCGCGGGGTTTTCGCCGTTTCAGGGGCCCCGAATGCCAGTTTGAAGGCCAGTTAGGGTCAGCTGCCGGGAAAGGGGCCATAGTTGAAGGCCCTACGA
>JACDAP010000438.1 GCA_013695395.1 Solirubrobacterales bacterium | reverse complement strand
GGCCGCCGAACGGCGCAGTGAGGTCGCGGACGAGGAACGTGTTGACCCACACGACGCCGGCACGCACGGCGCGGCCGACCCGGTCGGCGCGGCCCATCGAGCCGGTGAAGAGAAGGGCGGAGAGCCCGTAGGCGGTCGAGTTCGCCAGCGCGACCGCCTCGTCCTCGCCGGAGAACGTCTGCAGCGTGAGCACCGGCCCGAAGACCTCGCGCTGGACGATCTCGGCGTCGTTGTCCTTCGGCCGGATGAGCGTCGGCGGGTAGAAGAGCCTCTCGCCCCGCGTCCCGCCGCGCAGGAGCTCGTGGCCCTCGGCCACAGCCCGCTGCACGAACCCGTCGACGCGCTCGAGGTGCTCGCGGTGGATGAGCGGCGTGAGCGTGGTGGCCGAGTCGGCCGGATCACCCATGACGTGCCGGGCCACCTCGGCGTCGAAACGCTCGAGGAACGCCTCCAGCACCTCATCCTCTACGAGCAGCCGGGTGCCGGCCAGGCAGACCTGCCCCGCGTCGTCGTACTGGCCCGCCGCACGGCGCGCGGCGAGGTCGAGGTCGGCGTCGGCGAAGACGACGAACGGCCCCTTGCCGCCGAGCTCGCCGGTGAACGGGACGAGGTTCCTCGCCGCCTCCACGCCGATGAGCCGCGCGGTCTCCGGCGAGCCGGTGAAGGAGATCCGCCGCGCGCGCTCATCGGCGGTGAGCGCGGCACCGACCTCCTCCCCCAGCCCCTGCACCACGTTCAGCACGCCGGGCGGCATCCCGGCCTCGTCGCACAGCTCGCCGAGCAGGGAGCAGGAGAGCGGCGACCATTCCGCGGGCTTGAGGACGACCGGGCAGCCCGCCGCGAGCGCCGGGGAGATCTTCCAGGTGGAGAGCATGAACGGGGCGTTCCACGGGGTGATGATCACCGCGGGCCCGGCGGGCATCCGCTGGACGCGGTTCCAGGTGCCCTTGGAGTGCCAGTCGCGCTCCTCGTGAGCCACGGCCAGGTCGGCGTAGGAGCGGAAGTTCATCGCCGCCCGGGCGATCACCCGCAGCTTCAGCGACTCGAGCAGCATCGCCATGTCGGCCGACTCGACCGCGGCGAGCTCCTCGCGCCGGGCGTCCACGCGGTCGGCCAGGCGGTGCAGGTGCTCGGCCCGTCCGACCGCCCCGAGCGCGGCCCAGGCCGGGAAGGCCTCAGCGGCCGCCGTCAGCGCGGCGTCGGCGGTCTGCGCGTCACCGCGGGCGACCTCGGCGAGCACCGACTCGTCGTAGGGCGACAGGGTCGCGAAGCGCTCGGCCGAGCCGACGCGGCGGCCGCCGATGTAGTGGTCGGTCGGGACCTCGACCCCGGCGACCGTCGCACTCGCGCCGCTCATGCCTCACCCCGCGCGGTGTAGTCGATGAGCGTCTCGAGGTCGTCGACCGTGTAGCCGAAGGAGTACCGGTAGCCGCGACCGACGCGCACCGGCGCCAGGAGGTCGTGCTCGAGGCCCGGGCCGCCGGAGAGCTCGAGCGTCGCCTCCCCCTCCCAGGTCGGGGAGGAGCTGCGGTCCCGGGAGACCGCACGCACGAGCTCGTGCACGGCGGGATCGTCGTGATGCCCGGCGGCCAGGCGCGGGAAGTGGCGCACGTTCACGATGCCCGGGGCGTTGTGCTGCGAGCCCTCCGCTGACTCGCGCTCGAGGGTCACGGTCGCGGCCATGACCTGGCGGCCGTAGGCGGTGCAGGTGCCACCGTGCCGGGCGCCCCGCGCGAGGCCCGGGTCGGCCGGGCCGCCGAGCCCGAAGCTGCGGGTCATCCACACCTCGCCGAGCTTCTTCGGGAAGCCCTGCATCCAGCCGCGGGCCATCGCGAAGTCCCGGTCGACCCAGATGAACGGGCAGGTCGTGACCTCCTCGCCGTCGAGCAGCGCGTTGACGACGATGAAGACCTCCTTGTACTGCGAGCGCGACGGATCGACGAGCTCGTCCCCGTCACTCGAGCAGGACTGCCAGTCGGCGAACACGGCGGCGCAGCGGCCCGGGTCGGGATGCGGCTCGAGCCCCGGGGGCAGCAGGGCGGTGACGGCCTCCGGGTCGGCCCAGTAGTCGACGACGAGGAAATCGCCCACGTAGAACCACGGTGGGTGCGGGACCAGCGAGGCGGCACCGCTCGGGGTGCGGGGAACGCTGAAGCCCTGGAGGGCGGGGCGGGGCGGGCTCATGGGCGGGCAGGCTCCGAGGGGTCGGGGAGGGGGACGCCGCGGGTCTCGAGCGAGTCGCGCTCGGAGGCGATGGCCGCGGCGTCGAAGCGGAAGTAGGAGCGAGGCGGCAGCGGCCCCCATGTGTTCGAGGAGAAGCGGTCGTCGGGCCAGACGCGGGGCCTGTGGTCGGCCTCGATGAGCTCCATGTCGCAGTACAGCTCGACGTGCAACGGCTCCTCGGTGATCCGGACGTAGGAGGCGATGTTGCCGCCGACCCCGTGGCGCGTCGGGCCCCAGCTGAGCCAGCGCCCGTGGCGGCCGAGGTGATCCATGGTCATGCGCATCTGGCCGACGTCGACGACGTCGAGCGCGAGGTGGTGCAGGCGCGGCTCCTGCCCGGCGCGGGGGCGGACGAAGGCGAGCTCGTGGTGGAGGCCGCCGACCCGCAGCCAGGCGGCGTCCTCGCCGAGGTGGTCGGTCAGGGCGAAGCCGAGGACTTCCGTGTGGAAGGCGATCTGCTCCTCCAGCCGGCCGGTGAGGAAGTTCACGTGGCCGAGCCGCCGGGGGTGGCCGAGCGGCGCGCCGGAGGGGGCGCGGGCGAACGAGGTCCAGCCCGTGAGACCGGTGCGGGCGGGGATGAGCTTCAGGCGCTGCCCCTCCGGATCCTCGCACCAGATCGCGTCCTTCTCGCGGCGGGTCTCCACGCCCGCGCCCGCGAGCCGCGCCGCGGCGTCCTCGAGGCTGACCCCGGTCCTCAGCCGCCACGTCGTGTGGTCGTGCCCGGGCTCCTGCCCGGCGGCGTCCAGCAGCTCGATCGCGCACGGCTCGTCGTCACAGGCCAGCGTGGCCCGACCGTCGGCCCGACCGACCTCGTGCAGCCCGAACTGCGCGCACCAGCGAGCGCTCGCCTCGCCGAGGTCGACGACGCGCAGCCCGACGTGGGCGAGCCCCGCGATCACCCGAGCCCCACCTTCACCGGCAGTCGCTTGATCCCGTTGAAGAAGTTCGAGCGCAGCCGCTCCGGCGGGCCGGTGAGCTCGATGTCGACCGTCCGGCTGAGCAGCTCCTCGAAGAAGACCCGGATCTCCAGTCGCGCGAGGTGCGCCCCCAGGCAGTGGTGGACCCCGCCGGGTCCGAAGGCCATGTGCTTGTTCGGTGTTCGCCCGACGTCGAAGCGATCGGGGTCGTCGAAGACCTCGGGATCGCGGTTGCCCGCGGTGAACCAGGTCGTGACCTTGTCGCCGGCTCGGATCGCCTGGCCGCCCAGCTCGGTGTCGACCGCGGCCGTGCGCCGGAAGTGATGCACCGGCGTGGCCCAGCGCAGCATCTCGTCGGCTGCGGACTTCCCGAGCGTCGGGTCGGAGCGCAGCCGCTCCATCTGGTCGGGATGCTCGAGCAGCGCGAGCAGCCCGTGGGTGATCGTGTGACGCGCGGTCTCGTTGCCCGCGGTGGCCAGCAGGATGAAGTAGACGTCGAACTCCTGCTGGGTGAGCGGTTCGAAGGCGAGCTGGGTGAGCAGGTCGTCACCCGGATCCTTCCGCCGCTCGGCGGCCAGGCGGCGACCGAAGTCGAACATCTCGAGCGCCGCCGGGCTCGAGAACGGCAGATGGCGGTGGGCGTCGTCCGGCTCGACCGCGTATTCGGGGTCGGCGTTGCCCAGCAGGCGGTCGCCGAGCTCGATGATCACGCGCCGCTCCTCATAGGGCACGCCGAGGATCTCGGCGAAGACCGTCATCGGGACCTCCGAGGAGAGCTCTTCGACGAAGTCGAACTCCCCCATCGGCAGTCCCCGGTCGAGCACCTCGCGAACGACCGCGCGGATCTTGTCCTCCCACACGTTCACCGCCCGCGGCGTGAAGCGCCGGTTGACCATCCCGCGCAGCTCGTCGTGGCGGGGCGGGTCCATGTCGATCATCGACTTGCGCGCCTCGACGTGCTCGGGCTCGAGATCCTCGAGGGAGGTGCCGCCGATCTCCGAGGAGTAGGTCTGCGGGTCGCGGTGGACGGTGCGGATGTCGTGATAGCGGGTCACCGCCCAGAAGCCCGGGCCGCCGTCCGGCTCGGGGTTCCAGTGGACGGGATCCTCCTCTCGCAGGCGGGCCAGCGCGGCGTACGGCACCGCGTCGGTGAAGGCGTCGTGGTCGGCAAGGTCGATGAACTTCTCGGTGGTCGTCATAGGGAATGCAGGTACTCCTCGAGCTCCCAGTCCGAGGTCCACGCGCGATGGCGCTCGACCTCGAACCGCTTCATGGCCAGGAACATGTCCACGAGCGGCGCGCCGAGCGCCTCCCGCAGGACGGTGTCGCCGTCGAGCGCGTCGAGCGCGTCCTCGAGGCAGTGGGGCAGCCGGGTCGCCTCGCTCTGTTCGGCGCGGTAGGCGTCGCCGCTGATCGGTTCGGGCGGCTCGGTCCGCTCACGCAACCCGTGGGCGCCGGCGGCCAGGAGGGCCGCGGTCGCCAGGTACGGGTTGGCGCCGCCGTCACCCACCCGGACCTCGATGCGAGTCGCCGGGCCACGCTCCGGCGGGATCCGGACGAACGTCGAGCGGTTGTCCCAACCCCAGTTGGCCTGCGTGGGCGCCAGCGAGTCGGGCACGAGGCGCCGGTAGGCGTTGACGGTCGGGTTGAGCAGGGCCATCGTCGCGGGCGCGTGGGCGAGGATGCCGCCGACGAAGTGCCGCAGCTCGTCCGCCACGCCGTCCGGGGCGTCCGGGGCGCCCAGGGCATTGGCCCCGTCACGCTCCAGCGAGAGGTGCAGGTGGAACCCCGAGCCGCCCTGATCGTTGAACGGCTTGCCCATGAACGTCGCGACGAGGCCGGCCTGGGCGGCCATGTCCTTGACGTGCGCCTTCAGGCGGAAGGCGCGGTCCGCCGCTTCGACGGCCCCGCAGTGGAGCTGGTTGATCTCGTACTGCGAGTTCATGAACTCGTGATTCATGGCGAAGGTGCCCAGGCCGACCTCGGCCAGGCACTCGCTCATCCGCCGGACCGTCCCGCCCGGGTCGACCTGCGGCCCGACGGTGTAGACCATGCTCAGCCGGTCGACGAGGCGGCGCACGCCGCCGGGCGCGGACGGGTCCGGCACGAGCAGGAAGAACTCGAGCTCGGGGCCGACGACCGGCGCGAGGCCGAGCGACTCCAGATCGGCGGTGACCGCCTTGAGCGCGCCGCGCGGGTCGACCACCGGAACGTCCGGGTGGGCGCTGGCGAGGTCGGAGAGGCAACAGGCGACCCCGGGTTCCCAAGGCAGCGCGCGGAGCGTGGAGACGTCCGGGTGCGCGTGGAGGTCCGGGTAGCCCTCCTCGCCACCGACGACCGGGGTGTGGCGCAGGTCGGTGCCCATGACCGCGGAGCAGAACGCGAGCCCCTGCTCGGCGATCCGGTCGAACTCCTGCACCGGCACGTCCTTGCCGCGAGCGATGCCGTGCAGGTCGGAGTAGAGGACGCGCACGCTGGTGATCGGCACGGTCGGATCGGCGCCGGCGGCGGCGAGGGCATCGGAGGACTGGACGGCCATCGGGGCGGACCTCCTAGGAGGTGGGGACGGGATCGGGGATGCGGGACAGGAAGGCGTCGAAGAGGGCGAACGCGGCCGCGCGCGCGGCCTGCTCGGTGGTGGACGGGGCCTCGAGGCGCTGGAGCCCGTCGGTGATGCCGAAGGAGGCGAGGCGCTCGGCGTCCTTGGCCGCCCACACGCGGACGTGCTCCTGGGTCGACTCGGGGTGGAACTGGACGCCGAGGTGCGAGCCCCGGACGAAGGCGTGCGAGGAGTGCTCGGTCCGGGCGATCTCGGTGGCGGCGGGCGGGACCGTGTAGCGGTCGTAGTGCCAGGCCAGCCACGGGCCGGCCGGGACGAGGGCGGGGTCGTCGGTCTCGATGCTCACCCAGCCGACCTCCGGCGCGTCCATCGGCTCAACCGTTCCGCCGAGGACCCGGGCGAGCAGCTGGCCGCCGAAGCAGAGGCCGAGCACCGGCACGTCGTCGGCCACCGCGTGTTCGACGAGCGCGGTCTCCGCGGCGACGGCGGGCAGGTGGGTGTCGGCGGCCGAGGCCGCGGCGCCGAGGGAGGCGACGAAGCGCACGCCCTCGAGCCCGGGCAGCGGCGCGCCGGTCGAGGTGTCGCAGAGCTCCCAGGGGATGCCTCGCTCCTCGAGCCATGCGCCGAGCAGCGCGGGTGGGCCGGTGGGAGCGTGCTGGACGACCAGCGCGTGCCGTCGGGGGCTCATCGCGCTCCGTTCGCCAGAGGAGCGGGCTCGGCGTCGTCCGCGGCCCCCGGGGGCGGCACGTCCTCGCCGGCGGCGAGCGCCTTGCGGTAGGCCATCAACCCGCGCACGTCGTTGAAGGCGACGGCGCCGATCAGGCGGCCGTCGCGACGGGCGGCAGCGACGAGCTTGCCGTCCCCCTCGCGCACGACCTCCACGGCGTCGGCCAGGCCGGGCAGGCCGACGGCCTGCACCTTGCGCTCGTACTGATCGCTCCAGAAGGTCGGGACCGCCACGTGCGCGGCCCGTTCGACGGGGTCGAGCGGGGCGTTGGCGCCGGCCAGCGTGCCCTGCTCGACCGCGTTGGTCCAGTGCTCCACCCGGATCCGGTCGCCCTGCGCCAGCGGGTGCGGCCAGGAACAGAGGTCCCCGGCGGCGAGGACGTCCGGGTCGTCGACGCTCGTGAGCGTGGCGTCGCAGACGACGCCGCCGTCGAGCGTCAGCCCACTCTCCTCGAGCCACTCCACGTTGGGCTGGGCGCCAAGCGCGACGAGCACGACGTCAGCAGGCAGCCGGGAGCCGTCGGCGAGCTCGACCTCGTTCACCCGGCCGTCTCCGTGGAGCGCCTCGACCCCGACCCCGAGCCGAAGCGCTACCCCTTCCCCCTCGTGCAGGTCGGCCATTCTGCTACCGATCGCGGGGCCAAGCGGGAGCATCGGGTGCGCGGCCAGGTCAACGAGCGTCACCTCGAGCCCCGCCCGCCGGGCGGTGGCCGCGACCTCGCAGCCGACGAAGCCGGCCCCCAGCACCACGAGTCGGGCGCCCGCGCGCAACTCGTCGCGGAGGGCCAGGGCGTGGGGAAGGTCGCGCAGCACGTGCACCCCGGAGAGCTCGGCGCCGGGCCCCGTCCACGGACGCGCGCGGCACCCGGTGGCCAGGATGACGCGGTCGTAAGGCTGGGGCGGGCCCTCCTCCAGCACGACCTCGTGTGCCCGACGGTCGAGCCCGGTGGCACGGACGCCGAGGCGCCAGGTGACGTCGAGGTCGCCTCCGGGGAGCGCGACGTGCTCGGCCTCCTGCTCCCCGGCCAGCAGCTGCTTGGAGAGCGGCGGGCGCGTGTAGGGCAGGTGCTCCTCCTGACCGATGACGACGACCTCGCGGGCCGGATCGGCCTTGCGGAGGGCCTGCGCCGCGCGCAGCCCGGCCAGCGACGCGCCGACGATCACGATGGGAGCCGCCGTGCTCACGCCGGCTCAGCCCTCGATCCGGATGGCGGCCATCGGGCAGACCTGCACGGCCTCCTCGACGGCCGCGCGCTGGTCCTCCCCGACCTCCTCCTTCCAGGTGAGGACGTCGTCCTCGCCCAGGTCGAAGACGTCGGGGGCGGCGAAGACGCACTCACCGTGTGACTGGCAGAGGTTCATGTCGACGTGGACCTTCATCGCGGGGTGCTCCCTTGCTCGTGGATCGTGCGTTCGGCCTCCTCCTCGGAGATGGCGAGGGCGACGTGCAGCGTGTTGGCGGAGGTCTCGGGCTGCTCGCCGGCTTCACTCAAGTCGACGTCCCAGTCGACGACCGTGCTCTCGACGCGGCCGAGCCCGTCGATCTCCACGGACACCACCTGGCCGGGCTCCATCGGGCGCGAGTGCGCGGGCGTGCCGGTGAGCAGGACGTCGCCGGGCTCGAGGGTGATCAGGCGTGAGAGGTCGGCGAGCTGGTAGGCCACGCCCCAGATGAGGTCGTCGGCGGTCGCCTCCTGGACGACCTCACCGTCGAGCAGCGTCCGGAGGGTGAAGCCGGTGGGGTCGAACTCGGCGGCCGGCACGAGCTCGGGTCCGAGCGGCAGGAAGCCGTCCTGACCCTTGACCCGCAGCATCGAGCCGCGGTCGGCGTGGCGGAAGTCGTGGAGGCCGACGTCGTTCGCCACGGTGTAGGCGTCGACGTGATCGAGCGCCTCGTCGATCCCTACCCCGTGCATGCGCTTGCCGATCACGACCGCCAACTCGCCCTCGTAGTTGAGGAACTGCGTCCCGCGAGGCCGCCGGATCGTCCCGCGGTGGCCATTGAGGGTCGAGGGTGGCTTGAGGAAGTAGGACGGCGCGGGCGGCGTCTTCGCCGCGTACTCCTCGATCCGCGAGCGGTACGTCAGGTGGACGGCGAGGATCTTGCTCGGCGTCGCCGGCGCCAGGTAGGTCGCCTCCGACTCCGGGAGCTCGCTTCCGTCGTCGAGGTGGATCGTCTCGCCGTCGAGACGTCCCCAACGAGCGTCGCCCGCGACCTCCACCCGTACTCGCCGTCCGCTCTTCGCGTCCATTGAGGAATGTATACATTCCATTGGACACTGTGTCAAGCCTATTCTCCACCGAATGTCTGTCCCTGCCGTGGAACGCTTCGAGCCCGCGTCGGTCGCCGAGCTGACCTACGCCCGGCTGCGCGCGCTGATCCTCAGCGGCGACGCGGAGGCCGGCGCCCGCCTTGGGCAGGTCGAGCTGGCCGAGACTCTCGGCGTCTCCCGCACCCCGGTCCGCGAGGCGCTGCGTCGCCTCACCGGCGAGGGGCTCGTCGACGAGATCACGAACCGCGGCTTTCGCGTTGCCGACCTGGGGCTCGACGCGGTCATGCGCCGACTGGAGGTTCGTGTGCTCCTCGAGCCCGGCATCGCCCGGCTGGCCGCCGAACGCGCACGCCCGGAGGACCTCGACGCGCTCGAGGCGCTGCTCGAGGCGGAGGCCCACGCCGACTCCTCCACCCGCCACCCGGACGAGGCGCACGACGCGAGCCGCGCCTTCCACATCCTGCTCGCCCGCACGACGCAGAACCCGGAGCTCGTGAGCGCGCTCGAGGGACTGTGGATCGTGGAGGTCGGCCGCCGCCTGCTCGCCCGGCGGCTGGCCGAGCCGGGCTGGTTGGCCGCCGACGTGGCCGAGCACCGGGGCATCCTCGCTGCCGTCGCCGCCCGTGATCCGGATGCGGCCGAGCGGCTGATGCGCGAGCACGTCGGCGGGGCCCTCGTCCACTGGCGCGCGGAGCAGTGACAAGAGGCGCCCGTGCGCCGCGGGGGCGCGCCGCTCATGCGCCGGTGCACCTTCCCGGCGCGGGCGCGGCGCAGTAGCGTAGGCATCCCCCTTCCCCATCACGGAGCGCCTGATCCCGACATGAGCAGCTACGCAGTCGTCAACCCCGCGACCGGCGAGACCGTCGCGACCTACCCGGAGATCACCGACGAGCAGCTTCGTGAGGCGATCGGCCGGGCCGACGCCGCACACCGCGCGTGGGCGACCACCGGCGTCGAGGAGCGAGCCGAGGTGCTCGGGCGGCTCGTCGAGCTCTACGCGCGTGACCGGCAGAAACTCGCCGAGATCATCGTCCGCGAGATGGGCAAGCCGATCGAGCAGGCGCTCGGGGAGGTCGACTTCGCTGCCGCGATCTACGGCTACTACGCCCGCGACGCCGCGAAGCTGATGGCCGACGAGCCGATCGCGCTCGAGGACGGCGAGGGCTCGGCGCTGATCCGCCGCGGGTCGCTCGGGGTGCTGCTCGGAATCATGCCCTGGAACTATCCCTACTACCAGGTGGCTCGGTTCGCGGGTCCGAACCTGGCGGCCGGCAACACGATCCTGCTCAAGCACGCCCCGCAGTGCCCCGAGTCCGCCGCCGTGATGGAGGAGCTCTTCCACGAGGCAGGCGTGCCGCAGGACGCCTACATCAACATCTACGCGACCAACGACCAGATCGCGGAGACGATCGCCGACCCCCGCGTGCAGGCCGTCTCGCTGACCGGCTCCGAGCGCGCGGGTGCGGCGGTGGCCGAGATCGCTGGGCGCAACCTGAAGAAGGTCGTGCTCGAGCTCGGCGGCTCGGACCCGTTCATCCTGCTGAGCACCGACGATCTGGACGCCGCCGTGGAGGCGGCCGTCGGGGCCCGCCTGGAGAACTCCGGCCAGGCCTGCAACGCGGCCAAGCGCTTCATCGTCGCCGACGAGCTCTACGAGCCGTTCACGGAGAAGTTCACCGCCGCGCTGGGCTCCGTGGCCCCCGGGGATCCGACCTCCGCCGAGACGACGGTCGGGCCGCTCTCCTCCGCCGCGGCGGCCGAGCGGCTCGAGGAGCAGGTGCAGCGCGCCGTCGACGGGGGCGCGAAGCTCGTCGCTGGCGGCGGCCGCGAGGGGACCTTCTTCGAGACGACGATCCTCACCGGGATCACCCCGGAGAACCCCGCCTACGCCGAGGAGTTCTTCGGGCCGGTCGCCCAGATCCACCGGGTGGCCTCCGAGGAGGAGGCGATCGCGCTGGCCAACGACACCCCGTTCGGCCTCGGCTCCTACGTGTACACGACCGACGCAGAGCAGGCCCTCCGCGTGGCCGACGGCATCGACGCGGGCATGGTTTTCGTCAACGTGGTCGGCGCGGAGGGGGCCGAGCTGCCTTTCGGCGGCGTCAAGCGCTCGGGCTTCGGCCGTGAGCTCGGCCGCTTCGGGATGGACGAGTTCGTCAACAAGAAGCTGATCCGGATCGCGGGGTAGCGCCGGGCGGACGGGGGTGGCGCGCCCGCGCGTCCCCCCCGTGGGAGGTCGCCGACGAGGTCCGAACCCGGGCGCGACGGTACCGCGCTCAACGCTGAGAGGCGCCCCGGTACCGGCCGGGTCGTGCGGCGTGCGCGGTTGTCCGGGCGGGTCGATCATCTAGCATCCGCACCGTGCTCCGGGCGAAGCTGAGTTCCCCTCGCCCGGTCCCGGCCCTGCAGACCGGCGGTCTGCCGCGGCTGCCGCTGATGGATGCCATCCGGGCCCTGGCGGCGCTCTCGATCGTCGTCTACCACGGGGCCTCCGGGGTCGGCCGCCGGCCCGACGGCCTGCTCGGTCAGCTGACCGGCAGCCTGCACGTGGGGGTCATCGTGTTCTTCGTCATCTCGGGCACGCTGCTCTACCGGCCCTTCGTGGCTCGGCGCCTCGCCGGACGCCCCGCGCCCGCCCTGTGCCCGTACCTGACCAGCCGCTTCCTGCGGATCGTCCCCGGCTACTGGGTGGCCCTCCTGATCGCCGTTCCCGTCCTCGGGCTGACCGACGTGCTCACCCCCTCCGGGCTCGTGAAATACTTCGGGTTCCTGCAGATCTACGACCCCGGCGGCAGCCAGGGCCTCTCCCAGGCCTGGAGCCTGTGCGTGGAGCTCAGCTTCTACCTGACGCTCCCGGCCCTCGCCCTGGCGATCGCCGGCACCTTGCGCGGGCAGCTCGCCGCCCTGGGCGTGATCGCCCTGGCCGGGCTCGCCTGGCCCGTGCTGGCGGTACGCGGCTTCGCCGGCGACGGCCTGACCACCGCGCTCTTCTCGCTGCCGAACTTCCTCGACGAGTTCGCCTTCGGCATGGCACTCGCGACGGTGAGCGCGGGCCTCGCCGCCGGCGGACACCCGCCGCGCTGGGTCGGCTGGGTGGAGCGGCACGCTGGGGCCTGCTGGGCGCTTGCCGGTCTCTGCTACGTCGGCATCATCCTCATCAGCGGCCCCCGGGGCGCCGCGCTCGGAGTCGAGCTGCGCCTCGTCGCCGGCAACCTGCTGCCCGACATCATGGCGACCCTCATCATCCTTCCGGCCGTCTTCGGCGCCCCCGGCCACGGCCGGGTCCGGCGGCTTTTGGCCGCACCGGCCCTGGTTCGACTGGGAGTGATCTCCTACGGGCTCTACCTCTACCACCCCATCGCCTACCGGACCTTCGTGGAGCAGAGCACCGGGCGCTACGTGCTCTTCTCAGTCCCCTTGACGATCGTGCTGGCGACCGCTAGCTGGTGGCTGGTGGAACGCCCCGCGCTGCGCCTGAAGCTGCGTTTCGCGTCCGGGCCGGTGGCGGCCGAGCCCCCGCCCCCGGTGCTGAGCGCATCCCGGCTCACCTGAGCCGGGCCGGAGCTGTTCTCGCGCCCATGCGAGGCCAGGGCATGCAGCCGTGAGGTCTACATCCGGAAGATGCCGTTGCTGACCGGTGCGAGTGGCGCGTTCGCGCAGGCGGCCAGGGCCTTGGCGAGGACGGTTCGGGTGTCGCGGGGGTCGATGATGCCGTCGTCCCAGACGCGGGCGGTGGAGTAGACGGGGCGCCCCTGGTGCTCGTACTGCTCGCGCAGCTTCGCGCCGACCTCGGGCTGGCCGACCTCGGTCATCACGACGCCCGCCTGCTCGCCGCCCATCACGCTGATGCGGGCGTTCGGCCACATGAAGAGGAAGCGCGGGGAGTAGGCGCGGCCGCACATGCCGTAGTTGCCCGCGCCGAAGGAGCCGCCGACGATGACGGTGAGCTTCGGGACGCGCGCGCACGAGACGGCGGTGACGAGCTTCGCCCCGTCCTTGGCGATGCCGCCCGCCTCGTAGTCCTTGCCGACCATGAAGCCGCTGATGTTCTGGAGGAAGAGGAGCGGGATGCCGCG
>JACDAP010000434.1 GCA_013695395.1 Solirubrobacterales bacterium | reverse complement strand
GCCGAGTTCCTGCTCCAGTTCTACTCCGGCTCGCTCGCGATCCCGGCCCAGGTGATCGTGCAGGGCGAGGTCGACGGGCTCGAGGTCCTCGCGGCCGCGCTGACCGAGCGGCGCGGCGGGACGGTCGAGGTCCGCGCGGCGGAGCGCGGCGACAAGCGTCGGCTGCTCGAGCTCGCGGAGCGGAACGCCACGCTCGCGCTCGACCAGGAGAAGCTGGGGCACGAGCGCTCCCGCCAGCAGCGGGTCGAGGCGCTCGGCGGCCTGCAGGAGGGGCTCGGCCTCGACACGCTCCCGCTGCGCATCGAGTGCTTCGACATCTCGAATCTGATGGGCACCCACACCACCGCCTCGATGGTCGTCTTCGAGGGCGGCGCGCCGAAGAAGAGCGACTACCGCCGGTTCACGATCCGAGGCCTGACCGACGGGGTGCCGGACGATTTCGCGGCGATGGAGGAGGTGCTCTCCCGGCGGATGAAGCAGTGGTCTGCCCAGCAGGACCTGAGCCCGCACGACCCGAACCGCAACGAGTCCTTCGCCGCGCTTCCGAACGTCGTGGTGATCGACGGCGGGCCGGGGCAGCTCGCCGCCGGTGTGCGGGCCCTCGAGGAGTTTCGCGAGCGCGGCGTCGCGGTGATCTCGCTGGCCAAGCGGATCGAGGAGGTCTTCCTGCCCGAGCGGCGCGCGCCGATCCTGCTCGCGCACGACACCCCGGAGCTGCAGCTGCTCCAGCGGGTCCGCGACGAGGCGCACCGGTTTGCGATCACCCATCACCGCGAGCGCCGGGACAAGGCGATGACGAGTTCGATCATCGACGGACTTCCGGGCATCGGGCCGACGCGCAAGCGCGTCCTGCTCAAGCACTTCGGTTCGCCGGAGGCGGTGATGAGCGCCTCGCGCGATCAGCTCGAGGCGGTTCCCGGACTTCCCGGCAAGACCGCGCGCCAGCTCTACGAGTTCATGAACCGGACCGGGACGTAGTCTCTAGGACGGATGCCGGACACGACCCCGTCACGCCTCGAGGACCTCGTCGTGATCACCGGCTTCTCCGGTGCGGGGAAGTCGACGGCGCTGGCCGTCTTCGAGGACGCCGGCTACTTCTGCGTCGACAACCTGCCGCCGGAGATGATCCGCAGCCTGGTCGAGCTCTTCCTCCACGAGGGCTCGAAGGTCGAGCGGGCTGCCGTGGTCTCCGACGTGCGCACCGGGGAGTTCTTCGAGGCGCTCCACGAGGTGCTGGCGGGGCTGCAGGAGCTCGGTGCCCCGCACCGGATGCTCTTCCTCGACGCGGACGAGCAGACGCTCCTCAACCGCTACAAGGAGACCCGCCGGCGCCATCCGCTCGCCCCGCGGGGCGCGGTCAGCAAGGGAATAGCGGCCGAGCGGAAGCTGCTCGAGCCGTTCAAGAGCGAGGCCACGGCGGTCCTCGACACGACGGGGCTCGGCGCGACCGGGCTGCGCCGCCGGATCGCCGAGCACTTCCTCCCGCGCGAGGCCGACCGCAAGCTCGCGGTCACCTTCCAGTCCTTCGGTCACAAGCACGGCCCGCCCCGTGACGCCGACCTCTCCTTCGACGTCCGCTTCCTGCCGAACCCCCATTACGTACCCGAGCTCAAGCCGCTCACCGGGAAGGACCCGGAGATCGTCGCCTACGTCGGCCGCGACGGGCACCTGCAGCGCTTCTACGACCACCTCGAGCCGCTGCTCGACTACCTCCTGCCCCGCTACGAGGCCGAGGGCAAGGCCCACCTGATGGTGGCGATCGGCTGCACCGGCGGCCAGCACCGCTCGGTGGCGATCACCGAGCACCTCGCCGCCCGCTACGACGACCGCGACGACCTGTTCGTCGAGGCCAGCCATCGCGACATCACCAAACGCTGAGCCCATGCTGGCCCACCTCTCCCTCGAGGTCTCAGACCTCGCCCGCTCGGCCCGCTTCTACGACGCGCTGATGGCCCGCCTGGGTGGGCGACGCATGCACGAGGCGCCCGCCGCGGTCGCCTACGGGCGGGTGAAGACCGAGCTCTGGATCGTCGCCCGCGGGCGGACGCCCGGGCCGTCGTTCGGCCACCTCGGCCTGGAGGCGGCCGGTCGCGCCGCCGTCGACGCCGCCCACGCGAGCGGCCTGGCCGCGGGCGGGACGGACG
>JACDAP010000398.1 GCA_013695395.1 Solirubrobacterales bacterium | reverse complement strand
CTCGGGTGCTGCTCGGCGGGGAGCTCGTCGAGGGCACGCTCGCTGAGGTCATGCGCCGCCTCAGCCGCGACGCGCTGAGCGCCGGCTCCGCGCCCGCGCGCAGCTCCGAGCGTGATCCTGCGCCCCGGAGGCTCAGCGCAGCTTGCCGCGGGTGATGGTCTCGCAGCGCTTGAACGTCGTCACCCGCTGGGACGCCTTCGAGACGAACACGATGTCCTTGCCCGGGCCGCAGTCGATCGTGCCGCGGGAGAAGCGGGCCACGATGTAGTCGTCGCCCGTCCCGCCCTTGATCGTGTTGCGGCCGTGGGAGGCGTAGATGTAGTCGCGTCCGGCGCCGCCGTCGATCACGTCGACCTGCGAGCGCGGCTGTCCGGAGGGCTTGAAGTCGCCCCACAGCACGTCGGTGAACGGGCCACCGTGGATGACGTCGTCGCCGTGGCCGCCGAGCAGCTTCAGGTAGCGCCGGCGCTTGTCCCACATGCGGTCGCCGGGGGTGCAGTCCTCGCCCCGGCAGGGGACGAGGTAGCTCTCGCAGCGCTTGTTGCACTCCTTCCAGGAGGCCTTGCCCCCGAAGGGCGAGTAGCCGGTGCGTCCGTCGAGCGGGCGCTCCTGGTCGTCGTCGTTCTGGATGAGGACCATCCGGTTGTTGCTCGGCCAGCGGTCGACGTCGGGCCGTGCCCCGCCCGCGGCGGCCGAGCCGGCGAGGACGAGCGCGAGGAGCACGGTGGCGGCGAGGAGGCGGCGCATTCGGAAAAGGTATCGGAGCCCGGGCGGAACCCCGGCCGGTCAGCTGATCGGCGCGCGCCGCTCGGACCAGCCCGCGGCCTCTTCGAGTTGCGTAGCGAGCGCGAGCAGCGCGCCCTCCTGCGCCGGCTGTCCGATCAGCTGGGAGCCGAGCGGGAGGCCTGCGTCCGCATCGCCGTCCGGCCGGACGTGCACCGGCAGGGAGATGGCCGGGGAGCCCGTCACGTTCGAGAGCGCGGTGAAGGGTGTGAACTGGCCGGAGCGGGCGAAGGTGCGCATCGGCTCGGGCTGCGTGGGGTCGAGCACACCGATCTTCACCGGCGCCTCGGCCAGGGCGGGGGTGAGCACCGCGTCGTACTGCGCCGCCCAGATGACCATCTGGCGCGCGTACTGCTGCAGCTGCGCGGCCGCGAAGGCGGCCTGCACGCTCGATATGCCCTGGCTGGTCTGCCAGATCGCCCAGCTGAGCGCCTCCATGTCGTCCTCGGTGGGCTCGCGTCCGGCGAGCATCGCGCCGAGCTGGATCTGGGTGGAGACCGCCGGGCCGAAGGAGGCGGTGAAGAGCTCGAGCATCCCGGGCGCCGTCCACGGCGGGTCCTCGACGACGACGATCTCGTGGCCGAGCCCCTCCAGCAGCGTGCCGGTGTCCTGCGCGGCCTGGACGCAGACCGGGTCGACCGGGGAGTCGGTGAGCGGGGAGACGGTGGAGAGCGCGATCCGCAGCCGACCGGGGGTGCGGCCGGCGGCGTCGGCGAACGGCTCGGCCGGCGGCGGCGCCCAGGAGGAGTCGCCGAGCTGCGGGCCGTGCAGGAGGTCGAGCACGCGCGCGGTCTCGGTGACCGAGCGGGTGAGCACGCCGTCCTGCACGAGGAAGCTCTCGCCCATGCCGGGCCCGACCGAGATCCGTCCGCGCTGCGGCTTGAGGCCGACCAGGCCGCAGCACGCGGCGGGGATGCGGGTCGAGCCGCCGCCGTCGTTGGCGTGGGCGATCGGGACCATGCCGCTGGCCACCGCGGCCGCCGAGCCGCCGCTCGAGCCGCCGGGCGTCCGGGTCGGGTCCCACGGGTTGCGGGTCGGGCCGAAGCGGGTGGTCTCGGTGCAGGGGAGGATCCCGTACTCAGGGAGCGTCGTGGTCCCGACCACGATGAAGCCGGCCTCCTTGAACTTCGTGACGACGCCGTCGTCGAAGGGGGCGAGGAAGTCGCCGATGAAGCTCGCCGCGAAGGTCAGCCGCTTGCCGGCGACGCCGCGGTTGTTCTTGATCGCGATCGGGACCCCGGCGAACGGCCGCGGGTCCCCCGGCTGCACCGTGTCGGCCTCGGCGAGCGCTTCCTCGGCGAAGACGTCGACGAAGGCGTTCAGCTCCGGGTTCAGCTGCTCGATGCGGTCGAGCGAGGCCTGCACGAGCTCCCGTGCCGAGAGCTCCCCCGAGCGGATCAGCTCCGCGAGCTCGGTGACGGGACGGAAGAGAAGCGCGGCGGTGTCGGTGGAGGCCATCGGGCGACCATAACGGAGCCCGCTCTCGCTCCACCCCGGGACGTAACCGGTACGCAGCTATCATGGAGTTATGTCCAGGAACCACCCCCGTGACCTGCCCGAGGAGCTCGCGCTCCCGCTGGCCACCGGGGAGCCCTGGTGGTACTGGCTCGGCGGGCGCCCGGCGCTCGATCTCGTCAATACCCGGCGCGAGCGCTGGCGGCGTGAGGTCGAGACGCTGGTGAGCCCGGCGGATCTCGGTGCCTGGCTCGTCGAGGCGGGTGTGGTCGCGGAGCCCCCGGCGTCCGTGCCCCGCTCGGTGCTGCGGGAGGCGCGCGAGCTGCGGGAGGCGATCGACGTGCTCGTAGAGGCCTGCCTCACGAGGGGTTGTGCGGATTCGCTTGCTGTGAGCAAGTCAAACCGCACAACGTCGGATCCGACCCTGGTCGCGCGCGCGGCTGCGTCGGTCGATCGCTGCATGGCCCGCGCCGGCACCCGGCCGGCGCTCCTGCTCGGCGCCGACGGCCTGCCC
>JACDAP010000360.1 GCA_013695395.1 Solirubrobacterales bacterium | reverse complement strand
TGCTCGACTCGATGGTGAGCTCCAACCGCCCCACCCGCGCGGAGGTCGCCGACGTCGCCAACGCGATCCTCGACGGGACCGACGCCGTGATGCTCTCCCAGGAGACCGCGATCGGTCAGTACCCGGTTGACGCGATCGAGATGATGGCCGCGATCGCCGCCCAGGTCGAGCCCGAGCTCACCTACGAGTACTGGAACGAGTCACGTGTGCGGCGCGACGAGCGCGACCCCGCCTACACGATCGCCCACAGCGCCTGCCGGGCCGCGCGCGAGCTCGAGCTCGACGCGCTCGTCATCCCCACGCTCTCCGGGCGCTCCGTGCGCCTGGTCAGCGCTCACCGGCCGATCGTGCCGATCATCGCCCTCTCCCCCGGCAAGGAGACCGTGCGGCGCTGCGGACTGATGTGGGGGGTGCGCGCCGCCTCGATGCGCCACCACCGGGTCACCGAGGACCTCATCGCCGACGCCGCCCATCGCGTCGTCGAGCTCGGCTGGCTGCCCGCGGGCGCGCGGGTCGGGATCACGGCGGGCCTGCCGAGCGGCGTCCCCGGCTCGACCTCGCTCTTCCAGGTGCAGACGCTGCCCGAACCGGACGCTAGGTGGAGCTCCGCGCCCAGCTCTCCTCCGCCTTCCCGAGATCAGTGACCGCAGGCTCGTCGTAGAGCCACTCCCGCTCGACGCGGTGCCAGTTGCCGCTCGCGCGCAGCTGGCTCATCACCGCGAGCGTGAGCAGCTCGAGGCGGCGGCCGAAGATGTGGTCCGGAGGCAGGGTCTCCTTGCGCATCTGCGAGAAGTACGGTGAGCGCGGATCGCTCGTGGTGAGCATCACCGCGGTGGCGACCTCGGGGCGCAGTGCGACCTCCGCGTCGCGCGTGTGCCAGCGCGAGAAGTCGTCGAACTGCTGGAGCACGCCCTCCTCGGTGTAGGCCGACTTGTCGGTGATCAGCCCGCCGGCGACGAGGTGGTCGAGCAGCTCGGGCGCGCGACGCTCGACGCCGAGCCGCGCGACCTGGAGCTCGAACTCGGCGACCTCGGGGGCGATCCGCTTAAACAGGCCGAAGTCCAGGAAGGCGATCCGGTCGTCGTCGAGCAGGATCATGTTGCCCGGGTGCGGGTCGCCGGAGAACTGCCGGTGGCGATACATGGAGCCGAAGTAGAAGCGGAAGACGATCTCGCCGATCCGGTCGCGTTCCTCCTGCGGGAGCTGCTTCATCGCCTCGAAACCGCGTCCCCGCACGAACTCGGTGACCATCACCTTCTGGCGTGAGAGGTCGCCGACCACGCCCGGGATCACGATGAACGGGTGGCCGCGGTACACCCGGGCGAGTGCCCGCTGGTTGGAGGCCTCGAGCTCGTAGTCGAGCTCCTCGTCGATCCGCTCGCGGATCTCGTGGCCGACCGCGCGCACGTCGAGGCCCGGCGCGACCGACTTGGCCAGCCGCAGGATGATCCCCAGGTTCTGCATGTCGGCTCGGACCGCGGCGGCGACGCCCGGGTACTGGACCTTGACCGCGACCTCGCGTCCGTCGTGGAGCACCGCGCGGTAGACCTGCCCGATCGAGGCGGCGGCGATCGCCTCCTCGTCGAACTCGGCGAACGTCTCGGAGAGCTTCTCGCCGTACTCGCCCTCGATCACCTTGCGCATGTCCTTGAAGGAGACGTTCGGCGCGGCGTCGCGGAGGGCGGCGAGCTTCTCCTGAAAACGCTCGCGGTGCTCGGGCGGGACGAAGCCGACGTCGAGGAAGCTCAGCACCTGGCCGATCTTCATCGCGGCGCCCTTCATCGTCCCGAGCGCGGTGACGATCTGCTCGGCGGTCTGCAGCTGCCGCGCGTCCATCGCGGCCCGGGAGCGCTCCTCGTCGCGCGTGAGGTTCGCCGCCCGGGTTCCCGCCTGGCGGACCGCCTGGCCCGCGGCGAGGCCGCCGAGCTTCGCGCTGCGCGAGACCCGGGAGGTGGGCATCGCGTCCTTCGAGCGGCGGGCCATGTCCAGCCAGCGTACCCGCGAGCGCCGCTACTCAGCCGACCGGCGTGAGCTCCCGCTCCTCGTGCTGCGCGAAGGCGGAGCGCTCCGCGGCCCGCTCGCGCACGCGGCGGCGGCGCTGGCGGCGCTTGGTGAGCACGCCCTGCTGCGGAGCGAACAGGTAGGCGACGAGGAAGACGAGGGTGAGGACGCAGACGATGCTGCCGCCCGTCGATGCGTCCAGGTGGTAGCTGACGTAGGTACCGAGGACCGTCGAGAAGACGCCCACGGCCGCCGCGACCAGGAGCATCGAGCGGAAGCGGTCGGTGAGCAGGTAGGCGGTCACCCCTGGGGTGATGAGCATGGCCACCACGAGGACGATGCCGACCGCCTGCAGCGCGAGCACGACGGTCAGCGCGAGCAGCCCGAGCAACAGCGCCTCGAGCTTGCGGGGCGAGATCCCGATCGCGTGGGCGTGGGTCGGATCGAACGCGTAGAGCACGAGCGAGCGCCACATCACCGCGACGACCGCGAGCACGAGCGAGCCGAGGATCATCACCTGGAGGATCTCCGAGTCCGTCACCCCGAGGACGTTCCCGAACAGGATGTGCTGCAGGTCGATCTGCGACGGGACGAGCGTGACGAGCACGAGGCCGAGTGCGAAGAGCCCGGTGAAGACGACGCCGATCGCCGCGTCCTCCTTGACCCGGCTCGTCCGGTTGACGCCGCCGATCATGGCCACCGAGGCGATGCCGAAGACGAAGGCGCCGATCGCGAACGGCAGGCCGAGGGCGTAGCTGAAGACGACGCCCGGGAGCACCGCGTGCGAGACGGCATCGCCGAGCAGCGACCAGCTCAGCAGCGTCAGCCAGCAGGAGAGCACGGAGCAGACCAGCCCGACCATGACGGCGACGAGGATCGCCCGCTGCATGAACTCGAACTGCAGGGGGTCGGTGAACCAGCCGATGAGATCGGTCATGCGCGGGCCTCCTGGAGGCGAAGGGCTTCCTGCGGGACGAACCCGCCGAAGGCGTCGGCGAGCAGCTCGGGAACGAGGATCTCGTAGGTGGGACCGTGGGCGATGATGCGCCGGTTGATCAGCGCGACCATGTCGCACAGCCCCGGGATGGCGATCAGGTCGTGCGTGGAGATCACGACCGTGCGGCCCTCGAGGGCGAGGTCGCGGATCAGCTCGGTGAGCGTGGCCTCGCTGCGCTTGTCGACCCCGGCGAACGGCTCGTCGAGGAAGAGCAGCTCCGCCCCCTGGGCCAGTCCGCGGGCGACGAACGCGCGCTTCCTCTGACCGCCGGAGAGCTCACCGATCTGGCGATTCGCGAGATCGGTGAGCTCGACGCGGTCGAGCGCCTCCTGCACCGCGGCGTGATCCTCCGGCCGGGCCCTGCGGCGCAGGCCCTGGAGCCCGTAGCGGCCCATCATCACCACCTCGCGGACGGTGATCGGGAAGGCCCAGTCGACGTCCTCGCTCTGCGGCGTGTAGGCGACCCGGCCACGCCGGCGCGCGTGCTTCGGGTCGGCACCGAAGAGCTCGATCTTCCCCTCGTCGGGCTGAACGAGGCCCATCATCGCCTTGAAGAGCGTGGACTTGCCCGAGCCGTTCATGCCGATCAGGCCGTGGACGAGACCGGGGACGACGGTGAGGTCCACGCGCTCGAGCGCGACGGTCTCCCCGTAGGCCACGCGGACCCCGTCGACCACGATCGTCGGCAGTACGGGGACGCTCACGTCCGGCCGCCCGTCAGGCCGGCGACGATGGTCTCGACGTCCTTGCGGAGCAGGGCGAGATAGGTGGGCACGGGCCCGTCGGCCTCGGAGAGGGAGTCGACGTAGAGCTTGCCGCCCAGCCGCGCTCCGGACTCCTTGGCGACCTGCTGCTGCGGGCGGTCGCTGACGGTGGATTCGCAGAAGACGGCCGGGACCTTGCGCTCCCGCACGAACTCGATGGTCGAGGCGATCTGCCGAGGCGTGCCCTGGTCGTCGGCGTTGACCGGCCAGAGGAAGCCCTCCTGGAGGCCGAGGTCCCGGGCGAGGTAGGAGAACGCGCCTTCGCAGGAGACGAGCGCACGCTCGTTCTCCGGCAGCTTGTCGATCTCGGTGCGCACGAAGGTCGCGACCTCGTCGAGCTCAGCCGTGTACGCCTTCGCGTTGGCCGCGTAGGTCGCGGCACCCTCAGGGTCGAGGTCGGTGAGCGCCTTGCGAGCGTTCTCGACGTAGATCTTGCCGTCGCTGATCGACATCCAGGCGTGCGGGTTCGGCTTGCCGGCGTACTCGCCGCCACCGGCGATCGGGATCGGCTCGACGCCATCGCTCAGCGTCACGCGCTTGGCACCGGTGCGGTCGATGAACTGATCGAACCAGCGCTCCAGGTCGAGCCCGTTGTCCAGGACGAGGTCGGCGTCGGCGGCCCGCTTGATGTCCCCGGGGGTCGGGTCGTAGCCGTGGATCTCCGAGCCGATCTTGGTGATCGAGGCGACGTCGACCCGATCGCCCGCCACGTTGCGGACGATGTCAGCGGTGACGGTGAAGGTCGTCAGGACCTTCGGCTTCCCCGAGCCGCCGGACCCGTCGGCCGAGGAGCCGCAGCCGGCGGCTGCGAGGGCGATGCCGACCAGCGCCAGGCCGGGCAGCTTGCGCGAGCGAAGGGCGACGCGGATCGAGAGCACTATCGCACAGTACCACGTATTTAGTCATGCCTAACTCAAGAGTTGGGCTTGACACTGTGTCCCGTCAGGCGACCTCGACCTTCGAGCCCGGGACGATGTCGTCGCGGCCGTCCGACCAACGGATCCATGCCTTGTGCCCGCCGTCGTAATCGTCGCCGAGCAGGACGAGCGTCGCCGGGTCGCCGAGCGCAGTGCAGTCGCCCGTTCCCTCCGGGTCGAGCCCCTGCCACACGCGGGCGAAGGCGTTCCCCTCCAGCTCGGCCGCGACCGTGCTCGGGTCGGTGTGGCCCGGGCGCAGCGTGGTCTCCGGCGGGAGCTTCAGCAGCACCTCCATCACCGAGTTCTTGAGGTCCGCGTAGCTCGTCGAGCCCGGCGCGCGCACGCCGCCGACGGAGTTCTTGAAGAGCGTGTCGCCGGTGAAGACGTTCCCCTCGACGAGGAGGGAGAGCATCCCCGCGGTGTGGCCCGGCGTATGGAGCGGGGTAACCGCGAGGCTGCCGACCGTCACGTCCTCGCCCGGGAGCATCTCGCCCGTCACGAGCTTCGCGAGGTCGGGCACCGCCTGGTTCAGCGCCTTCAGCTCGAGGGGGTGGATCAGCACCTGGGCGCCGGGGAAGGCCGCCAGGATCTTCGGGAGCTCCTCGACGTGATCCCAGTGGTGATGGGTGAGCAGGACGTGGGTGACGTCGACGTCGAGCTCCTCCGCCTTGGCCAGCAGCGGCTCCACCGGGCCGCCGGCGTCGACGAAGAAGCCGACGCCCCCGCCGGGCTCTGCGACGAGGTAGGTGTTCGACAGGAAGCTGTCGTTCATCGAGCGCTCGAGGATCATTGCCTCACCGTACCCACGGGTACGCTCGGACCATGCCCGCTCTCATACACACGTGTTACCGGATCGTCGACATCGACCGCTCGGTCGCCTTCTACGACGCGCTCGGGTTCGAGGAGCTCCACCGCATGGGGCTGCCCGACGGCGCGACGAACATCTTCATGGGCTTCCCCGACGACGGCGCCCGGCTCGAGCTGACCTACAACCCGGGCACCGAGCACTACGACGTCGGCACCGGCTACGGCCACATCGCGATCACCGCCGAAGATCTCGACGGCACGCTCGCCGCCCTGGCCGATCAGGGCATCACGCCCGAGCGCGAGCCCTACGCGGTCTCCGACGGCGGGTCGCGGATCTGCTTCGTCCGCGACCCCGACGACTACCGGATCGAGCTCATCGAGCGCTCCTGAGGCTCGGGGTCTTTGCCCCCATCGTCTTGACGAGCGCAATCCACTGCGCCGTGGTGCCGTGGCCGTGGCAGTGCTTGGCCTGCCGGCCGGACCGGTTTCGGCGGTAGGGCCCTACAGGCCCGACGGCCCGGTGGGACCTACGGGACCGGTCGGACCCGTCAGCCCGGTGGGACCCACGGGACCGGTCGAACCCGTCAGCCCGGTGGGACCCACGGGACCGGTCGAACCCGTCAGCCCGGTGGGACCCACAGGACCGGTCGAACCCGACGGCCCGGTGGGACCTACGGGACCGGTCGGACCCGTCAACCCGGTGGGACCCGCCGGATCAGTCGTGCCGGTGGAGCCGGATGGCCCCGTCGCCCCGATGGGCCCAGCCGGACCAGTCGGCCCAACGGAACCCGCCGGCCCAGCCGGACCAGTCGGCCCGGCCGGACCGGGGGGCCCGTCGGCCCCATTCGTGCCATCGGCCCCGTTCGTGCCGTTGGTCCCATTCGTCCCGTTGGCGCCATCGGTCCCGTTGATCCCAGCGGCGCCGGGCGCCCCGGGCAGGCCTGTGGGCC
>JACDAP010000301.1 GCA_013695395.1 Solirubrobacterales bacterium | reverse complement strand
AGCCCACCTCCGCGGCGATCGCGAGCATCCGGTCCGCAGAGAGCCCGCCCGCGTCGAGGACCACGCCGGCCGGGTTCCCGCCACCCGGACCGTCGGGGAAGGCGGAGAGCCTGAGCACCGCGGGGGTCATGCCGGCGATCCTCCCAGAGGACGACGCCCGCCCGCGCATCGCTGCCGCGGGAAGGCGTCTCCCGTCCTCTGAGGAGGGCCCGCAGCGGCGGGAGAGGGAGTCGTGCGCTGCGGGCGCGGCGGAGGGTCAGTGCCGCTGCTCAACCAGTGAAGGCGATGCGGCGCCGCGCCGCGTGACGATCCTGTCAACGGCCGGCGGTCGTGCCCGCTCTGCTCACACGAGCTGCGCCTGGAGGCGGCGCATCCCGGCCAGCCAGCGGTCGTGGTCCTGCGCGCGGCGCTGCGCGAAGGTCGCGACCTCCGGGTGCGGGAGCACGAGGAAACGCTCGTCGGCCAGTGCCTCGACGACGCAGTCCGCTACCGCCTCGGGGCTCAGCACCGTCCCGGCGGTGGTGACGGCGCGTGCGGCGATCTCCTCCACGCCGCCGGCCGCGCGGCCGGCCTGGAGCAGGCGCGTGTCCACGCCCATCGGGCAGAGGCAGCTCACGCCGATCCCGCGGTCCCCGTAGGTGACCGCGAGCCACTCCGCGAAGGCGACGGCCGCGTGCTTGGTGACCGAGTAGGGGGCCGAGCCGATCTGGGTGAGCAGGCCGGCGGCGGAGGCGGTGGAGAGGAACCAGCCGCTGCCGCGCTCGAGCCACTCGGGCACGAGCAGCTGCGCGGCGTGGACGTGCGCGCGCAGGTTGACGTCCAAGGCGTGTTCCCACACGTCGGCCGGTGTCTGCTCGTCGGTCCCGACGCCGACACCCGCGTTGGCGCAGAACAGGTCCACCGGACCGAAGTGGGCGGTCGCCCGGTCGACGAGCTCCCGGTTGGCCTCGAGGCTCCCGACGTCGCAGGCCACGCCGCATGCTCGTCCGAAGTGGCGCTCGTTGATCTCCGCGGCCACGCGCAGGGCACCGATCTCGTCGAGGTCGGCGACCACGACGCCCGCTGCGCCCGCCTCCGCGAAGCGCTCCGCGAGTGCCCGCCCGATCCCTGAGGCGCCACCGGTGACCACGCAGACCTTCGCCTCGAGCTCCATGGCCCGACGCTACAGAGCGCCACCATCCCGAGGGTGCCGATGTCGACACACAACCCATCGTCACGGCGACAGGCCGCCCGCGTGAGGCAACCGAAACGTGGATCTGCCCGTAGAGGTGGGTGAACCCGATCTAAAGGACACCAGAGAGACCATGAACTTCCGCACCCCCGCAGCACTCTTCGCCACCGCTGCTCTTGCACTGGGCGCCACCGCCTGCGGCGACGACGAGGAGACCACCGGCGGAGGCGGCGACGCCGCCGCCGAGCCCGTCGCCCAGGTCGACAACCTGACCGGCGTGGACACTGCGGTCACCCTCGACCCCGGCTTCGTGCAGGCTCTCACCGACCTCAAGGTCACCCCCGGCCCGGTCGGTGACGCGGAGATCTCCGCCGACGGCGTCGCGAGCTTCCCGATCACGGGCGGCAACGTGAAGTACTTCACCCCGGGCACGGTCTCCCCGTTCGTCCAGGGCATCATCAACCACGACGGCTCCGGGCTCTCGCTCGAGGCCGGCGGCAAGAAGGTCGAGCTCGAGAACTTCGACGTCGACCCGGGCGCCTCGATCCTCACCGGTGACGTGTCGGTGGACGGCGAGGAGGCCGCTGCGGACGCTCCGCTGTTCTTCCTCGACGGCCGCACGCTGAACCCGCTGCAGGCCAACGACGACGGCACCGCCGTCCTCGAGGGCACGACCGTCGTGCTGACCCAGACCGCGGCCGACCTGCTGAACCAGACGTTCGGCATCGACGCGCTGACCAACGAGGTCGTCATCGGCACCGCGGCGATCACGATCAACACCCAGTAGCACCCGCACCACGCCCCGCAGGACCCGAGCGGCGCGCCTGAGGGTGCGCCGCTCGGCCGTGCGGCACGTACCCCGAAGCGTGGACGACCACGGCACCTACCTCGGCATCGTCGACCCGGACACCGGGCGGCGCCGGGTCGAGGCCCACCCCGCCGGAACGCCCGTCTACGCGATCGACGGCGTCGCCTGGGGGTGGGAGGGCGACACGCCCCGTGCGCTGGCCCACGCGCTTCTGCTCGACCTCACCGGCCATGCTCCCCTGGGCGAGATGGCCTGGGACCTCACGCGCGAGCTGCTGGCCGACGACGTGCGTTTCGCTTCGAACGGCGGCTGGGAGCTCTCGGCGGCCGAGCTCGCGGCGTGGCGGCGGGACTGGCTGCGCCGGCCGGCCCGCCGCGGTCTGCTCGAGCGCGCGCTGGCCGGAGCGCTCCTGCGC
>JACDAP010000300.1 GCA_013695395.1 Solirubrobacterales bacterium | reverse complement strand
GCCGATCAGCATCGGCCCCGCGGGCACGCGGATCGACGAGGTCGTCGTCCTCGACTACGGCGGGCAGTACTCCCAGCTGATCGCCCGGCGCGTGCGCGAGTGCGGGGTCTTCTCCGAGCTGCTCCCGCACCACGTGGGCGTGGAGGAGGTGCGCCGGCGCAAGCCCAAGGGCCTGATCCTCAGCGGGGGGCCCGCCTCGGTCTACGCCGACGGCGCACCGAAGCTCGACCGCGAGCTGCTCGAGCTCGGGATTCCGGTGCTGGGCATCTGCTACGGGATGCAGCTCATCGCGCTCGACCAGGGTGGGCGCGGCGAGAGCGCCGAGGTGGGGGAGTACGGACGCTCGACGCTGAGCGTCACCGAGCCCGGGCGGCTGCTGGCCGGCCTGCCGCTCGAGCAGCCGTGCTGGATGAGCCACCGCGACACCGTCTTCACCGCGCCGCCCGGCTTCAGGGCGCTCGCCTCCTCCACGGTGTCACCGGTGGCGGCCCTCGAGGACGTCGAGCGCGGCATCTACGGCATCCAGTTCCACCCCGAGGTCGTGCACACGCCGTTCGGACAGGACATCCTCAAGACGTTCCTCGGGGACGTCTGCGGCTGTGACCTCGGCTGGAGCGCCGCGTCGATCGTCGAGGAGCAGATCGCGCGGATCCGGGAGCAGGTCGGGGGCGAGAAGGTGATCTGCGGCCTGTCCGGCGGCGTGGACTCCAGCGTGGCCGCCCTGCTCGTGCACCGGGCGGTCGGCGATCAGCTCACCTGCGTCTTCGTCGATCACGGGATGATGCGCAAGGACGAGGGCGCCCAGGTCGTCAAGACCTTCCGTGACGCATTCCACGTGCCGCTGGTCGCCGTGGACGCCGAGGAGCGCTTCCTGGAGAGGCTCCGGGGGGTCTCCGATCCCGAGACGAAGCGGAAGATCATCGGCACGGAGTTCATCCGTGTCTTCGAGGAGGAGGCCGCGAAGCTCGCGGAGTCCGATCCCACGCACCCCGAAGGCGCGAAGTTCCTCGTCCAGGGCACGCTGTACTCAGACGTCATCGAGTCGGGCGGCGGGACCGGTACCTCGACGATCAAGTCCCATCACAACGTGGGCGGGCTGCCCGAGGACATCGAGTTCGCGCTCGTCGAGCCGCTTCGCGCGCTGTTCAAGGACGAGGTGCGCGCCGTCGGGGCGGAGCTCGGGCTGCCCGAGCGCCTGGTGTGGCGGCAGCCGTTCCCGGGTCCCGGGCTGGCGATCCGGGTGGTGGGCGGAGAGGCGACGAAGGCGCGCCTGGACCTGCTGCGCGACGCAGCCGCGATCCTGCAGGACGAGATCCGCAAGGCCGGTCTGTACCGCGACCTCTGGCAGTCCTTCTGCGTGCTGCCCGACGTCCGCACGGTCGGCGTCCAGGGCGACGAGCGGACCTACGGCTACGTGGTGGTGGTGCGCGCGGTGACCTCCGACGACGCGATGACCGCGGACTGGGCGCGCCTGCCCTACGACCTGCTGGAGACGATCGCGGCGCGCATGATCGGCGAGCTGCGCGAGGTCAATCGCGTGGTGCTCGACATCACGAGCAAGCCGCCGGGCACGATCGAGTGGGAGTGAGCCCCGCGCCTGGAGCCCGCCCCCCGGCGTTCTGACCCGACTTGCGTCCCGCTGTGGGATCGAAGGCGGGTCAGTTCGCTTGGAGGGCGCCGTTCGGCCGGGGCGAGCGACGGCGGCGAGGGGCCGACGCTACACTTCGCCGCTGCCGCGCCTCGCAGCGCGGTGCCCGCTTCCGCCGCCCGCGCCCGGGTCCTCCCGGCCGCGCGGCTCCTTCCGAACTGCCGAGCCTTCCGATGAAGACCTACGTCGCCAACTCAGAGACCCGCGAGCGCAACTGGCTCGTCGTCGACGCCGAGGGCCAGACCCTCGGCCGCATGGCGACGCAGATCGCCGATGCGCTCCGGGGCAAGCGCAAGCCGGAGTACACCCCGCACGTGGACACGGGCGACTTCGTCGTCGTCGTCAACGCGGAGAAGATCACCGTCACCGGCTCCAAGCGCACCGAGAAGCGCTACTACCGCCACTCGGGCTACCCCGGCGGCATCAAGTCGCGCACGCTCGAGGAGATGCTCGACCGCCGCCCCGAGGAGGTCATCCGCAAGGCCGTGAAGGGGATGCTTCCGCGCAACCGCCTCGCGCGCCGGCAGATCACCAAGCTCAAGGTCTATGCGGGCCCCGAGCACCCGCACGCCGCCCAGATGCCCGTCCCGATGGAGATCGCCAAGTAATGGCCGACCAGACGCCCGACCCCGCCGAGCAGCAGACCGCAGCCGAGGAGGCCGCCGCCGCCCAGGTGCCGGTCGCTATAGTTCTGCGCCGCCGCGACGCCACCCGCGTCCGCGCCTTCCTGCCGTCGCAGCACCGGACGGTTCTTGTACCCGAACGCCAGCTGAGCCCCCTGTGAAGACCTACGTCGCCAATCCTGAGAACCGTGAGCGCAACTGGCTCCTCGTCGACGCCGAAGGGCAGACCCTCGGCCGCCTGGCGACCCAGATCGCTGCCGCCCTGCGCGGCAAGCGCAAGGTGGAATACACACCGCACGTCGACACGGGTGACTTCGTCGTCGTGATCAACGCGGAGAAGATCTCGGTCACCGGCAACAAGCGAGCCGACAAGCGGTACTACCGCCACTCCGGCTACCCGGGCGGGATCAAGTCGCGCACGCTCGAGGAGATGCTCGACCGCCGTCCCGAAGAGGTCATCCGCAAGGCGGTCAAGGGGATGCTCCCCCGCAACCGGCTGGCCCGCAGGCAGATCACCAAGCTGAAGGTCTACGCGGGGCCAGAGCACCCCCACGCTGCCCAGATGCCCGTCCCGATGGAGCTTTCCGCCTGATGTCCGACCAGACGCCCCCCGACGAGAACGTCGAGCCCACCGAGCAGCAGGCCGCCGCCGAGGAGACCGCCGCCGAGCAGGTCCCGGTGCCGACCGAGGGCGAGCAGCCCGCCGCTGCGACCGAGGAGCCGGCCCCCGAGGTCCCGGTCGCCGAGGCGCCCGCCGACCCCGCCCCGCAGCTCGACGCCGACGTGGCGCCGGACGCGCAGGTCGACGAGGACGAGGATCTCGAGGACGACGAGCCGGCCGAGCCGCGCGTCAAGCCCGCGATCCCCGGCATGGACCTCGAGGTCGACATCGTGCTCGAGGGCGACGAGGCCCGTGAGGACGAGAGCGAGGAGTCCGGCGACGAGGAGGACGAGGACCTCCACGCACAGCCGATCGCCGCCTCGATCGTGCTGGCCGACGGTGCGCGCTACCGCGCCACCGGCAAGCGCAAGACCGCCGTGGCCCGCGTCATCCTGAAGCCCGGCACCGGCGTCTACCTGGTCAACGAGAAGACGCTCGACACGTTCTTCCCGCGCGCCACGCTCCAGAAGACGATCCGCCAGCCGCTCGAGGCCGTCGGGTACGACGACCGCATGGACGTTGACGTCCGCATCCACGGCGGCGGCGTCTCCTCGCAGGCCGGCGCCCTGCGACACGGCATCTCGCGCGCGCTGCTCGAGGCCGATCCGAACCTCCGCGGCGAGCTCAAGAAGCGCGGCTTCCTGACGCGTGACGCTCGCGTCAAGGAGCGCAAGAAGGCCGGCCTCAAGAAGGCCCGGAAGAAGCCGCAGTTCTCCAAGCGCTAGTCGCGCCCGTGCGCAAGCTGTGCGGCACCGACGGCGTCCGCGGGGTCGCCGGCGAAGTGCTCACGGCCGAGCTCGCGCTCGGCCTGGGCCGGGCGGTCACCCTCGAGGCGGCCGCCCAACGCTCCGACGACGCTCCGCCCGTCCGGGTGCTCGTCATCCGAGACACGCGTGAGTCCGGGCCGATGCTCGAGTCCGCTCTGGCGGCCGGCGTCGCAAGCGCCGGGGGCGAGGTGCTGCTCGGCGGCGTCCTGCCCACCCCGGCGGCGCCGCTGCTGCTCAGCCGCTACGGCTTCGACGTGGCCGCGGTGATCTCCGCCTCCCATAACCCGTACCGGGACAACGGGATCAAGTTCTTCGGGGCGGACGCGTTCAAGCTCTCCGACGCGACCGAGCTGGCGATCGAGGAGCGGCTCCTCGCCGACCGCGGGCGCCGGAGCGCCCCGGCGCGCGTAGGCCAGGTCCGCGCCCTTCACGGCACGCACGAGGACTACCTACGGGCGCTCCACACGCGGTTCGCCGCGCTCGACCTCACCGGCCTGAAGGTCGTGCTCGACTGCGCGCACGGCTCGACCCACCGCGCCGCGCCGGAGATCTTCCGGCGCCTCGGAGCGGACCCGGTCGTCGTCGCCGACGCCCCGGACGGCCGCAACATCAACGACGGCTGCGGCTCGACCCACGTGGCCGCGCTCGCGGAGGTCGTGCGGGACGGGGGGCACGACCTCGGCTTCGCCTTCGACGGAGACGGGGACCGCATGCTCGCCGTCGATCGCCACGGGGAGGTCGTCGACGGGGACGAGCTGCTGGCGATCGCCGCCCTGCACCTGCGGCGGGAGGGGCGCCTGCCGGGGGACGGGGTGGCGGTGACGGTGATGACCAACTACGGCTTCTTTGGTGCCATGGAGGCCGCCGGCGTGGAGTGCGCGACCACGCAGGTCGGCGACCGGTACGTGCTCGAGGAGCTGCGTGCCCGCGGCTGGAGCCTCGGCGGCGAGCAGTCCGGTCACATCATCGACATGAACTTCGTGCCCAGCGGGGACGGGATCGCCGCCGCGCTGCTCACGCTCGAGGCGCTGGCCGGCGGTGACCTGGCCGCGCGCGACGCCATGCAGAAGCTCCCGCAGAAGCTCGTCAACGTCCCCGTGGTCAACCGTGACGCGGCGATGGCCTCCGAGGAGCTGCTCACCGCGACCGATGCGGCCAACGCCGAGCTCGCGGGGCGCGGCCGCGTGCTCGTGCGGCCGAGCGGGACCGAGCAGCTCATCCGCGTCATGGCCGAGGCGCCGACGGTGGAGGAGACCGACGCGGTCTGCTCGCGCCTGGTCGCGATCGTCGAGCGCCTGCGCGGCTGAACCGGGCGCGGCGGGGGGAGCAGCGCGAGCACGCCTGGCGCGGGCCTGGCAGGATTGACGAACTGTCAACCCGTCGCGACCAGGAGTCACCCCCTTGCTCGGTTCCATGCAGGATGTCCCGCTCTCCCTGACCCACGTCTTCGAGCGCGCAGAGCGCCTGTGGCCGCACAAGGAGATCGTCACCGCCACCGTCGGCGGCGGGCGTGAGCGGACCACCTACGGCGCCTGGGCCGAGCGGACCCGCCGCCTCGCCGGGGTCTTCGACGACCTCGGGATCTCCTCGGACGGTCGGGTCGGCACCTTCGCGTGGAACTCCGCCCGCCACCTCGAGCTCTACTTCGCCGCCCCCTGCTCGGGCCGCGTCCTGCACACGCTGAACATCCGCCTGTTCCCCGAGCAGCTCACCTATGTGGCCAACCATGCCGAGGACGAGGTCGTCTTCGTCGACCGCTCGCTCATGCCGCTGTTCTGGCCGCGGATCGACGAGCTGACGACCGTCAAGTACGTCGTCGTCATGGACGACGGCGCCGACGCGGAGATCCCCGACGACCCGCGGATCCGCGACTACGAGGAGCTCCTGGCCGCCGCCAGCCCTGTCGCCGACCTCGCGATCGAGGACGAGAACCAGGCCGCGGCCATGTGCTACACGAGCGGCACGACCGGCAACCCGAAGGGGGTCGTCTACTCGCACCGCTCGATGGTCCTGCACGCGATGGCCACGATGCTCGCCGACACGTTCGGGCTGTGCGAGCGCGACGTCGTGCTGCCGGTCGTTCCGCAGTTCCACGCGAACGCCTGGGGCCTCGCGCACGCGGTCGCGATGACGGGCGCCACGATCATCATGCCCGGCCCCGACCTCTCCCCGAAGGCGATCGCCACGTTGATCGAGGAGGAGCACGTGACGCTCGCGGCCGGCGTACCGACGATCTGGATGGGGATGCTGCCCGAGCTCGACGGCCGCGACGTCAGCTCGCTGCGGCAGATCCTCTGCGGTGGCTCGGCGGTCCCGCGCGCGCTCTCGGAGGCCTACCGGGAGAAGACCGGCAAGCCGATCCTGCAGGCCTGGGGCATGACCGAGACCTCGCCCCTCGGCTCGATCGCCAACGTCACCTCGGCGCTCGAGGACGGTAGCGAGGACGAGCTCGCCGCGCTCCGGGCGAGCGTCGGACAGATCTCCCCGCTCGTCGATGCCCGCCACGTCGAGGCCGGCACGACCGAGCCGCTTCCCTGGGACGGCGAGGCCCAGGGGGAGCTCCAGGTGCGGGGCGCGTGGATCGCCGCCGGGTACT
Source organism: Solirubrobacterales bacterium (assembly GCA_013695395.1). Taxonomy (GTDB): domain Bacteria; phylum Actinomycetota; class Thermoleophilia; order Solirubrobacterales; family Solirubrobacteraceae; genus Paraconexibacter. The sequence continues at coordinate 533 of JACDAP010000300.1, read as the reverse complement.
ACGACGACGAGCGCCCCTGCAACACGCCCGACGGCTGGCTCATGACCGGCGACGTCGTGACGATCGACGAGCACGGCTACATCCGGATCGTCGACCGCACGAAGGACGTCATCAAGTCCGGCGGCGAGTGGATCTCCTCGGTCGAGCTCGAGAACGAGATCATGGCCCACCCGGACGTCGCGGAGGCCGCCGTCATCGGACTGGCCGACCAAAAGTGGGGCGAGCGTCCGGTCGCCTGCGTCGTGGCCGCGGACGGCAAGGAGCTCACGGCCGAGGACGTCCGCACGTTCCTCGACGGGCGGGTCGCGAAGTTCTGGATCCCCGAGCGGGTCGAGCTGATCGACGAGGTGCCGAAGACCTCGGTCGGCAAGTTCTCGAAGAAGGACCTGCGGGAGCGGTTCGCCGCGGCCGAGGCCTGAGCGGGCGCGTCCAGGGCGACTGGTAGCCTCACCGCTCGCTTCCCGGGGTGCCTCGGCGCCCCGGTGCCCCGCCCCAACGACCCGAGGAACCCGCCTGTGTGTGGCATCGTCGGC
>JACDAP010000316.1 GCA_013695395.1 Solirubrobacterales bacterium | reverse complement strand
GGCGGCGGCCGGAGCGGCCATGGCGAGGACGGCGGTGAGCGTCGCGAGCGCGACGCGGGACCTGATGTTCATGTCGTGTTCCCCCTGCTGGTAGGAAGCGCGAGCCTTCCCGGCTCACGCGCGCCGTTCCCGTGGCGCAGCGCGAACATACGCCGCAAGAGGCCGATGTTCCAGTCAGCCGTCGACGGAACCACCACAGATTTCGGTGCGTCGTCCGCTCGGCCGGACCGCCGGGCGGACGCGAGCCCCCGACAGCGTGTCGAGGATCGGGTCCTCGAGTTTGGACATGGGCGCATAGCCCGGCGACGGTCACGAGGGCAGGATCCCTCCATGACCCGGATCGCCGCTGCCGCCGCCCCGTACGGCCACGACGCATGGACGGCGCTCGCCTCGATCGAGCGCGACCTGCACGCGGCCCGAGAACAAGGGGCGGAGCTCGTCGTCTTCCCCGAGTGCGCGATCGGCGGCTACCTGCTGGAGCCGATGCCCGGTGAGCACGCGCCGGTGCTCCCGACACCGATCGATCTCGACGGCCCGGAGATCGCACGGCTGATCGAGATCGCGGGGAGGATGGTCGTCTGCGCGGGGTTCACCGAGGCCGGGGGTCCGGGGGACAAGCCGTACAGCACCGCGGTCTGCGTGAGCGGCGCGGGGATCCACGGCGTCCACCGCAAGGTCCACCTGCCGCCGGGCGAGCGCTTCGCCTACGCGGCCGGGGACCGCTTCGAGGCCTTCGACACGCCGCTCGGTCGGATGGGCATGCTCGTCTGCTACGACAAGCTCTTCCCGGAGGCCGCCCGCGCGCTCGCCCTCGACGGCGCCCAGGTGATCGCGTCGATCGCGGCCTGGCCGGTCTGCCGCCAGCGGCCCGCCGCGCGCATGGAGGACGACCGGCAGACCCGCCACTTCAACCTCACCGACGAGGCGCGGGCCATCGAGAATCAGGTCGTCTGGGTCTCCTCCAACCAGAGCGGGACGCTCGGCCCGCTGACGTTCCTCGGTAGCGCGAAGGTCGTCGATCCCGACGGCGTCGTCCTGGCCACGACCGGCTGCGCCGAGGGGCTCGCGGTGGCCGAGATCGCGATCAACGCCTCGGTGATCGACGCGCGCATCGGCATCGACCACCTCGGCGACCGACGGCCTGCCGCCTACGGGCCGGGGGTGGGCGCGTCGGGTGCGCGCGTCGCGGGCATGATCTGACTGGCTGCACCGTCTGGTGCGTAACCCGGCCGCCGAACCACGCTAGGAAGTAGACATGTGCGGAATCGTTGCTCAGTACGGCACCACGGACGCGGCCGGCCTGGAGGCGATGCTCGCCCGGCTCGTCCACCGTGGCCCGGACGACTCGGGTTCGGTCGGTGTCGGGCAGGCCTGGCTCGGCCACCGGCGCCTGTCCATCGTCGACCTGGCCGGGGGCAAGCAGCCGCTCGTCAACGACGGTGAGAACGCGTGGATGGTCGGAAACGGCGAGATCTACAACCACGACGAGGTCCGCGACCGCCTGCAGGAGCTCGGCCACACCTTCGTGACCGACTCCGACAACGAGGTCGCGCTCCACCTGCTCGAAGAGAACGGCCCACAGGGGCTCGGCGAGCTGAACGGCATGTTCGCCGTGGCCATGGCGGCCGCCGACGGTCGCTTCGTCGTCGCCCGGGATGCCGTCGGCATCAAGCCGCTCTACTGGGCCCAGCAGGACGGCCTGACCCGCTTCGGCTCTGAGATGGCCGCCTTCGAGGTGGCCTGGCAGCCGCACGTCGAACCGTTCCCGCCCGGCCACGCCTGGACGCCCGAGGAGGGACTCGTGCGCTTCGCGAACGCCGTCCCCGTCGACCTCGGCGTGATCCCGGGGCCGACCGAGCCCGGAGCCGCGGCGCCCATCGACATCCTCCACGAGACCCGCGACATCCTCGTCGAGGCCGTCGAGCGCCAGCTGATGGGCGACGTGCCCGTCGGTGTCTTCCTCTCCGGCGGCCTCGACTCGAGCCTCGTGGCCGCAATCGCCGTGAAGGTCCTCGCGCGGCGGGGGGAACAGCTGCAGACCTTCGCCGTCGGGACCGCCGACTCACCCGACCTCGCCGCGGCCCGCGGCGTCGCCGAGTTCCTCGGTACCGATCACCACGAGATGACCTACACGGCGGCCGACGCCCTGGAGGCCATGCCGATCGCCGTGCGCTCGATCGAGTCCTTCGACCCCGCCCTTGTCCGCAGCGCCGTCCCGAACTTCCTGCTGGCCCGCTTCACCGCCCAGCACGTGAAGGTCGTGCTCACCGGGGAGGGCGCCGACGAGCTCTTCGCCGGCTATGAGTACCTGCAGGAGATCAAGGATGCCGACGAGCTGCACGACGAGCTCGTGCGGACCGTCGAGAGCCTGCACAACCTGAACCTCCAGCGCTGCGACCGGGTGACGATGGCCCACGGCCTCGAGGCGCGCGTGCCGTTCCTCGACCGCGAGGTGATCAACTGGGCGTTGCGCCTGCCGCCGGGCTTCAAGCTCGCCGCCGAGGGCCAGCAGGAGAAGCGCCTGCTGCGCTTGGCCTTCGAGGGCTGGCTGCCCGAGGAGTACCTCTGGCGCGTGAAGGCCGAGTTCGGCGACGGCAGCGGTGCGGCCGACGTGCTCACCACGGCGATCGAGGCGCAGATCACCGACGCGCAGTTCGCGGCGGAGAAGGGCGGGGTGACCCCGCCGCTGCGCACCAAGGAGGAGCTCGCCTACTACCGGATCTTCCGGGAGCACCTCGCCGGCGTGAGCGCCGAGAAGACGCTCAGCCGCTTCGCCACCGCCTGAGCCCCGCCACGCGCCGGCGGTGGGGCGAGACGGCGGTCGGCGCGCTCAGCGGCGGACCGCCCGGCGTCCACGCTCGCCGGGTCGGTCCGGGTGAGCGCGAGCGTGCAGGTCAGTGCGTCGGCACCGATCGCCTGGGCCGAGGCCCCCGCGGCCGGGCCGAGCACGAGGGTGAGCAGCGTCACGGCGAGGGCGAGCCGGCGCATCAGCGGACCCGCAGCGTCAGGCGGCGCTGCTTGGCCTCGGGCTCGACGTTCCCGGCGCGGTCGATCGCCCGCACCCGGACGCGGTAGCGCCCGGTGGGGAGGCGCCGACCGGTGCGCAGCACGTAGCGCCGTCCACCTGAGAGCAGCCGGGCGCGCAGCCAGCGAGGCTCGCTGCACGGGACATTCCCTCGGGCGAGCCGCCCGCGCGCGTCGAGCGGTCGGCAGCCCTCGCCCGTGCGTCGGGCGACGGCGACCTCGACATGCGCGAGCGTCTCCCGCGAGAGCTCGCCGCAGGCCCGGTCCCGCGCGGG
>JACDAP010000256.1 GCA_013695395.1 Solirubrobacterales bacterium | reverse complement strand
GCCCTGGGCATGACTTTCATGACGTCCACGATGATGATCGCTCTTCCTTCGGCCATCAAAGTGTTTAACTGGATTGGAACGATCTGGGGCGGTGATCTCCAGTTCAACGCTGTCATGCTGCATTGTTCCGGCTTTGTTGCGATGTTCATCGTTGGGGGCCTGAGCGGCATCTTTATGGCAGCGGTTCCCGTAGACATCTACTTCCACGATACATACTTTATCGTGGCTCACTTCCATTACGTGCTGTTCGGTTCCACCCTGTTCGGCGTCTTTGCTGCGATTCAGTTCTGGTTTCCGAAAATGTTCGGACGCGAAATGAACGATACCGTGCAGAAGTGGCATTTTGCCCTGTCATTTATTGGGTTCAATTGCACCTTCTTCCCGATGCATCTCCTGGGGATTGCCGGTATGCCCCGGCGTTATGCGGATCCGTACCTGCACGGATACCTGGAACACCTGCTCCCGATGAATCGCTTCATCACCCTGTCTGCCATCCTGATGGGGGTTGCTCAGTTTTTACTGCTCGGTAACTTCTTTTACAGCATGTTCCGAGGTAAGAAAGTTGGACGTAATCCGTGGAATGCAAATGGCCTTGAGTGGACAGCTCCCTCGCCGCCGGGCCACGGTAACTTTGACATCGCTCCGGTCGTTTATCGCGGACCATACGAATACTCGTCTCCTGAATCCGCCGCAATCGGTCAGGACTATATTCTGCAAACAGTACCCCATGTGAAGGGCGTCTCGACGATTGCCCATCACTGATTTCGCAGTCTGCATGACTTGAGCGGCATTTGAATTGACCGCGATTTGGTTTTCGAAAGAGTGTACTTGTGTCTGTTCAGCATGAAAATGTTCATCCGGTTGTCAGAAAGCTTGCGACGGCCACGTGCCTTATCGCATTGCTTCCGATCAGCATGGGTGCGCTTGTCACAACGCTGAATGCCGGGATGGCGTTTGCCGACTGGCCTTCTTCTGACGGACACAACATGTTGCTCTATCCCTGGTTCCGCGACTTTGCTGCCAGTCCTGACAAGTTTACGGAACATGGTCATCGACTGGCGGGGATGCTGATTGGATTCGTCAGCGTATGCCTTGCCCTGACCAGCTATTTCCTTGACCGCAATTGGGTGAAATGGTTCACGACAGCGATCTTATTATCAGTGATCGCACAAGGCGCTTTGGGTGGGGCTCGTGTGCTGCTTGACCGGCAACTCCTGGCGATGCTTCACAGCGTCACCGGAGCTGCGTTTTTTGGTTTGTGCGTCGTGTTTCGCATTATGTGTTCGCCCAAATGGTCGGACTGGCGTCAACAGCGTGATGAGCGGATCGGTCCGCTGTTCGCCTCGCTGGTTGCCATAACGCCCGTGATCATTCTGGGCCAGTATGTTCTCGGCGGTGCGCTGCGTCATTTCCATACGATGCTCGATGAACATCTTGCCGGTGCTGCAATTGTCACGCTCAGCGCGTCATTATCTGCGTTCGGGCTGATGCGGTCACAAAACTCACTGCTGCGACGTTCCGGTTTGATGATCGTTGTCACTCTGCTGCTGCAATTGATGCTGGGCGGGGGGGCATTCGTTACGACTTTCGGTCAAAAGCAGATAGGTTACGTCGCCGTTGAAGGGGCTCTGAGTCAAACAGTGACATGTTCGATGCACACCGTGTTCGGCATGTTTCTGCTTTCAAGTTCTGTGGTTTCAGCCACGTCGCTGGCAATGCTTTATCGAGCCGGGTGTTTGGCTGGTCTGCAGATCGAACTGCCAGCGGTCGGTAATCGGGGGACAGTCGCATGAGTACGATTGCACCCGTTGCTGACAATTTATCGCATTCGCTTGAGTCTGCGAAGTCAGGAGTTCTGGCCACATTGATGAGCCGATTCGCTGATTACCGGCAGATGGCTCGTCCTCGCATCATGATCATGTCAGCGGCGGCAGTGTTATCCGGTTTTGTCCTGGCATCACCCATTGTGATGTCATGGCCAGTGGTGTGCATCGCGATTGTCGGTATTTGCTGTCTGGTGGCGGCGTCGAGCGTATTGAATCAGGTCATGGAATCCGCAACAGATCAGCGGATGAACCGCACGTCCGATCGCCCGGTGGCCAGCGGACGAATCTCACGCATCGAAGGCGCCGGGTTTGGAATTCTGGCCTCCGCCATCGGTGCTTGTCTGTTGTGGGTGTATGTCAATCACACGACAAGTATCGCAGCGTTTTGCACAATGCTGACTTATGTCCTGCTCTACACGCCGCTGAAGCGAATCAGCACGCTGTGTACGACGGTCGGTGCTGTCCCTGGCGCGATGCCGCCCGTCCTGGGCTGGCTGGCGGCAGGTAGTGATTTTGGGCTGGAAGCACTGGCATTGTTCGCGGTCTTCTTCTTCTGGCAGTTTCCGCACTTCCTGGCGATTGGCTGGATCTATCGCGACGACTACGAACGAGCCGGCCTGAAAATGCTGCCGTCGTTCAGTGATAACGG
>JACDAP010000254.1 GCA_013695395.1 Solirubrobacterales bacterium | reverse complement strand
CGGGCGGTGCTCGAGATGCGCGCGAGCGTCGGGGTCGACGCCGCGCGGCGCTGCGCGGAGCGCGCCGGCCCGCGGACGCGAGAGCAGATCGCCGCGCTCGCCGAGCGGACCGCGGAGCTCGTCGAGGCGGCGGTCCGCACGGACGGCACCGCGGCGGCAGGTACGGGGGCGGCCGACGCGGCCTTGGAGCTCGATGCGGCCTACGCGCAGTTGTGGGGGTGCATCGTCCTCGGGGCGGAGAACATCGCGTACCGCCTCGCGCTCACCTCGCTCGTGCAGGCCCTCGACGCGCACCGGGAGGTCGCAGAGCTGACCCGTGCGCGCGACGCCGACGGCGTCCGCGAGCTCGGTGCAGCGGTGCTGGCCGGCGAGGCCGAGGCCGCCGGTGCGGTGGCGCGGCGGCTCCTCGAACCGGACGCCCGCGCTTTCGCGGGGTGACATCCGCGGTGGCGTGTTCCCCAATCGCTGTCATGGATCGATTCGGGAACACGCCGGTCCGGCTTGACCTCGCCAACGGCAAACTGGTACAACCAGTTTCGTCATGGACAAACTCCTCCTCTCGGCGATCCCGTTCTTCCTCCTGTTCATCGCGATCGAGTACCTCGCGCTGCGCCACGCCGCGCACGAGGCGCAGGAGGAGCGTGCCGCGGTCGGCTACGAGCTGAAGGACAGCGCGACGAGCATCACCATGGGCCTCGGGCACCTGGTGATCGGCGCGGGCTGGAAGATCGTGATGGTCGCCGCCTACGCGGGCATCTACGCGCTCAGCCCGCTCAAGCTGCCGACCGGTGCGTGGTGGGCCTGGGTCGCGCTCTTCTTCGCCGACGACCTCGCCTACTACTGCTACCACCGCGGCCACCACCGGGTGCGGCTGTTCTGGGCCACGCACGTGGTGCACCACTCCTCGCAGCACTACAACCTCTCAACGGCCCTGCGCCAGGACTGGACCCCGTTCACCGCGACGCTCTTCTGGGCCCCCTCGGCGCTCTTCTTCCCGCCCTGGATGATCCTGCTGGCGCTGGCCTGGAACCTGCTCTACCAGTTCACCCTGCACACCGAGGCGATCGACCGGTACCCGCGGTCGGTCGAGTGGCTCTTCAACACGCCGAGCCACCACCGCGTCCACCACGGCTCGCAGGAGCAGTACCTCGACAAGAACTACGCGGGCATCCTCATCGTGTGGGATCGGCTGTTCGGGACCTTCGAGCCGGAGGTCGAGCGCGTCCGCTACGGCCTGACCACCAACATCGAGACCTATCACCCGGCGCGTGTCGCGTTCGGGGAGTTCGGTGCGCTGTGGCGTGACGTCCGCGGGGCGGAGCGCTGGCGCGACCGGCTCGGGTACCTGGTGCAGGGCCCGGGGTGGGCGCCGGACGAGTCACCGGTCCGAGCCGCGACGCGCGTCTCGGAGCAGGCGGCCCGGCCGGCGCCGGGGCGTCAGTCGACCGGGTCCGGCCGCCCCGGAATCGAGGTCTCGCGCGGATCGGGGATCGGCTCGCCCTTGTAGTTCTCGGGGTCGTCGACCTGCTCGCCGCCGACGCTCACGCTGCCGTCCTCGTGGTGCTCGACCGACGCGGGACCGAGCTTGGCCGTCGCGCCCTCGCCGTACGGTTCGTCCCCGGCGCTGCCGAACGTCAGGTTCTTCGCACGGCCGTCGGGCCACTCGGCGAGGTCCGAGGGGACCTCGTCCTCCTTCTCCAGCGCGGCCATCTCCTCCCGCGCTTCCTCGTTCTCCTTGGCGAACTGCTCATTGTCCTTGGTCATGCGCTCTCCTCCGTGTGGATGGGATAGGTCATGCCCTCCAGGACGTCACCTCACGCGCCCGGATACCGTGCCGCCGATGGCCTTCCGCGAGACGAGCGTCGATCTCCAACTGCGCTGGAGCGACTTCGACATGCTCGGCCACCTCAACCAGGCCGTCTACCACCAGCTGCTCGAGGAGGCGCGGGCGGCGCTCACCGTCGGCGCGGGGCCGGACTTCCCGTGGGTGCTCGCGCGGGTCGAGCTCGACTACCTCGCCGAGGTGCGGCCCGAGCATGGGCCTCTCACCGTCCACACACAGGTCGTCGAGATCGGACGCTCGAAGTTCTCGTTGGCCCACGAGATCACGCGGGCGACCGGCGAGGTCGCCGCGCGGGGCACCTCGGTGATCGTCGCGTGGGACATCGACGCACGGCGCTCGCGCCCGCTCACGCCGGAGGAACGGCGCGCCTTCGGCGCCGACGACGCGGAAGGGGCCTCACGTGGGTGAGCGACCGACGTCCCGCGGGGCATCGAGTTGTCGCCTTCTCACCGCCACGGTGGTCAACCGACAACTCCACATGTCGGTGCTCACGGCGCGATGGCCACGGCGCCGCCCGTGACCCGGACGCCACCTGCGCCCTCGTCGAGCCCGACGAGCAGCCGGCTCGGCCGGTCCATGTCGACGCCCTGGAGCACGGTGAGCTCGACCGGTGGCGCGACCAGCTCGAGCGCGCGCAGGTAGCCGCCAAAGGCCGCGACGGCCGCACCGGTCGCCGGATCCTCGACCACCCCGCCCGGGGGAAAGGGATCGCGGGCGTGGAAGCGGTCGACGCCCTCGCGCCAGACGAGCTGGACGGTCGT
>JACDAP010000215.1 GCA_013695395.1 Solirubrobacterales bacterium | reverse complement strand
CGGGGCCGGGCTCGCGGGAGTCCTCGCCGGGCTGGTCGCGACCGGCGAGCCCGTGCTCGTCGTGTGCGCGGACGCACGGCGCCGCCGCGAGCACCTGGCCGAGCGGCTGGGCGGCTTCACGCTCTGCTCGTGGCGGGGACTCGAGTGCGCGCCTGATCTGGCCGATACCTACACGCATCTCGTCGCACTCGATCCCCCTGCCCACCCCGCCCAGCGGGCCCTCCTTCGGCGGGGCGACCCCGCCACCATGGCCCACGAGGCGTGGGGAGAGCCTGAGCTAGGCTTCTCTGTGCATGTGCACGACGAGCAGCATGCGCTGCGCGACCAGCTCACCGCCGCCTACCGGCTCCTGCGGGACACGCCCGGCGAGCTCCCTGCGGCCCTGCCCGCGAGCGCCGTCGCCGCCGCGCGGGTGCTCGCGGTGCTCGACGAGCTCGGCCTCGTCTCGCTCGACCGCTCGACGCTCACCCTCAGCGTCCCGCCGTTCGGGGGTCGGACCGAGCTCGAACGCTCCCCGACGTTCGCCGCGTGCAGCCGTCGCCAGGAGGAGGCATTCACGTGGCTGAGGCCCGCGCAGCCGCAGGCGGCGTGAGCGCCGCGCCGACGCTCGAGCTCAGCGAGCGCGAGCGGGCGTTGCTCGCGGACCTGTTCGCGATCGTCGAGGAGCACGCGCACGACGCCGCGGTCGAGGTGGATCGCGAGCGGGTCGAAGCCGCGTTCCTGTTCGCCTGTCGCCATCACGCCGACCAGCGACGCAAGTCCGGCGAGGAGTTCATCACCCACCCGGTGGGGGTGGCGAAGATCTGCGCGGGCATGCGCCTGGACACCGAGACGCTCGTGGCCGCCCTCCTGCACGACACCGTCGAGGACACGACCGCCTCGCTCGACGAGGTCACCGAGCGCTTCGGCACAGAGGTCGCCAAGCTCGTCGACGGCGTCACGAAGCTCACCGGGATCACGTTCCAGTCGCGCGACGAGGCCCAGGCCGAGAACTACCGCAAGATGATGGTCGCTATGGCGACGGACATCCGCGTCATCCTGATCAAGCTCGCCGATCGTTTGCACAACATGCGAACGATCGCCGCGATGCCGAAGCAGAAGCAGATCGACAAGGCCAAGGAGACCCTGGAGATCTACGCGCCGATCGCGCACCGGCTCGGCATCCACGCGATCAAGTGGGAGCTCGAGGACCTCGCCTTCGCCGCGCTGCACCCGCGCAAGTACCAGGAGATCAAGGGCCTCGTCAACCAGCAGCGCGAGGAGCGCGAGGAGTACGTCCAGGCCGCCGGCGAGGGGCTCGCGGCCGACCTCGAGGCGCTCGGGATCAAGGCCGAGATCTCCGGCCGGGCCAAGCACTTCTACTCCATCTACGCGAAGATGACCAAGAAGGGCCGGGAGTTCAACGAGATCTACGACCTCACCGCGATGCGCGTGATCGTCGAGACGGTCAAGGACTGCTACGGCGCCGTCGGGGTCATCCACTCGTTGTGGAAGCCGCTTCCCGGCCGCTTCAAGGACTTCGTGGCGATGCCGAAGTTCAACATGTACCAGTCGCTGCACACGACGGTGATCGGCCCGGAGGGTCTCCCGCTCGAGATCCAGATCCGCACGCGCGAGATGCACGACATGGCCGAGTACGGCGTGGCCGCGCACTGGATCTACAAGGTCGACCCGGCCGCGACGGGCACCCGGAAGGCGCCGCTCTCCGACGGGGAGGAGAAGCTCAAGTGGCTGCGGTCGATGCTCGACTGGCAGAACGATCTCGCCGACCCGCAAGAGTTCATGGCCAACCTCAAGGTCGAGCTCTTCGACGAGGAGGTCTTCGTCTTCACCCCGAAGGGCGAGGTCAAGTCGCTCCAGGCCGGGGCCACCCCGCTCGACTTCGCCTACGAGGTCCACACCGAGATCGGCCACCGCTGCGTCGGCGCGCGCGTGGGCGGGAAGATCGTCCCGCTCCACTACGAGCTGCGCTCCGGGGACATCGTCGAGATCCTCACCGCCAACCGGGAGCGCGGCCCCTCGCGGGACTGGATCTCGATGGTCCACACGAGCCGTGCGAAGAACAAGATCCGCGCCTGGTTCAAGGCGGAGTCGCGCGACGACACCGAGCACACCGGTCGTGCGCTGCTCCAGGAGCACCTGAACAAGAGCGGGCTGCCCGCGCAGAAGCTGTCCGGCTCGCCGCTGCTGGCCGACGTGATCCGGGAGATGGGCTTTCGTAAGGCCGACGACTTCTATCTCGCCCTCGGCGGGGCGAAGATCAGCCCGAAGGTCGTCGTCAACAAGGTCCTCAACCGTCTCAAGCAGGGCGAGGCGGCCGAGGCGGAGCAGAACACCGTCGAGTCGCTCGTCACCACGCGGCGCCAGCGCCGGGCACCGACGGGGACGAGCAAGAGCTACGGCGTCGCCGTCGACGGGGTCGATGAGGTGCTGCTGCGGATGGCCAAGTGCTGCCGCCCGGTGCCCGGTGACCCGATCGTCGGCTACGTCTCGCTCGGTCGCGGCATCACGATCCACCGCGACGACTGCCCGAACGCGGCCGCGCTGCGCAAGGACCCGGATCGCTTCGTGCGCGTCCACTGGGAGGGCGACCACGAGACTGCGTTCAAGGTCGAACTGCAGGTCGACGCGTACGACCGCAACCGCCTGCTCGAGGAGCTTTCGCGGACGTTCGCCGAGGCGGGCATCAACATCATCGAGGCGCGTTGCATCGTGACGAGCCCGATGGTGAAGAACACCTTCGTCGTCGAGGTCGGGGACACCCGGGTGCTCAAGACGACCGTGAACCGCCTGCGCTCGATCGAGGGCGTCTTCGACGCCTTCCGCGTCACCCCCGGCGTCGGCTGAGCGGGAGGATGGGTCTGCGACGCAAGCGGGAGCGTCCCGCCCGGGGCTCTTGGTCGACCAGGCGACGCTCGCAGCCGGCTTCACCGAGGTGGCGCTCGGTGCCCTCACCGGGTGGCCGTAAGCCCTGGCGATAGCCGACCGCGACAAGGCGCAGCGGCTCGGGATCCGCTCGACGGCGCGGATGCGGCAGTGGCACCTCGACCTGATCGCCCTCGGCGGCCTGACCGTCCTGGCGTGGCCGCCACCGCCGTGCCGAACCTGCCGCCGAAGGTGGCGGTGCCGCTGACCGTCGGCGCCTGGATGAACGCGAACGCCTTCGGGTGCTCGTCGTCCGCCCCGACCTGCACGACCACCCGGTCTACCGCGCCGGGGTGCTCGGCTCCTTCCTGGCGACGAGCACGGGCTTCGTCGGATCGGCCCACGCGGCCTGGCAGCGTTGACGCTGGTTCCCCACCCGTTCGCCGAGAGCGGATACGCGCCCGGCAGGTGGGTGCCGATCCGCGCTCACCGCACCTGGGCCGCCGAGCGCGGATGGACGCCCCACCGTTCGGGCGCTCATCCGCGCTCGACACCATGCGAAGCCCGGTGGCACCGGCGTCGCTGAGCTGTTCCCCGAAGCGGTAGCCGGCCGGGGGTGGGATGTTGTAGGGCAGGCCGTCGCGGTTGATTTCCCGCAGCGTTGGGCTTCACGGGAACAGCTTGCCCCCGGCCGAGCGAACTGGGTCACCAAACGAGAACCCCCGATAGCTCCCGCCGATCTCGTCGATCGGGCGTTCCGGCTCGGGTGCACGGGGCTCCGCGCCGCATCCCGCGATGGTCATCGCCGTCGCCATCACGGCCGCGATGCGCACCGATCAACTCACGACGGTCAGCCCGCCCGGGGTCACCTCGAAGCGGGCCTCGGCGAACGTGCCGATGTAGTCGCCGTCGACCTGGAGGGGCATCGGGCTCCCGTCGGCCGACCGGGCCACGACGACCTGCGCGTCGTGGAAGCCTTCGACGGCCTTGGCCCGGGTGATCCGCCCCCGCGCGGAGAAGGCGCGGTAGGCGATCGAGGGCATGTCGGTCAACCGGGCCCGGCACATCGTGGCTCCCGCCAGCAGCCCGGAGTCCAGGCGGCTCTCGTCGGCGACGTGGATCGGGATGTCTCCGAAGTACGTGTACGGGGCGCCGTTCTGCACGAAGACGCTCACGCCGCTGCGCATGGGCCGCCCGTCGACCTCGATCTCCAGGCGCGGTGGGTTGACCACGTAGCGGCGGGAGAAGGTCGAGACCGCGGCGGCGGTGAAGTACTTCGGGCCGTAGCGCGCCTTGAGCTTCGGGTGGGCGTCGACCCGTTCGACGACCGCGGCGTCGAGGCCCATTCCCGCGGAGAACGCGAAACGCCGGCCGTTCACCGTGGCGAGGTCGACCCGCCGGGGCGTGAAGTCGTCGGCGATCCGCAGAAGGTGCTCGGTGGCGTCGACGATGTCGCCGGGGATCCCGAGCATCTTGCAGAACACGTTGGCCGAGCCGCCCGGGAGCGTCGTGAGCGGCGTGTCCGTCCCGGCCAGGCCGTTGGCGACCTCGTTGAGCGTTCCGTCGCCGCCGAAGGCGACGACGACGTCGACACCGGCACCCGCGGCGGCCCGGGCCAGCTCGGTGGCGTGGTCCTTGGCCGCGGTGTCGATCGCCTGGACCTCGTAGCGGCCCTGAAGGGCGGCGACGACGAGGTTCTTCAGCCGGTCGGAGACCGTCGTCGCGTACGGGTTGACGATCACGACCATCCGCCGGCGCTCGGTGGGTGTGGCGAGCGCCGCAGCGTGCCCGAGGCGGGTGTGATCATCGGTCGTGGCCATCACCACGGGTACCCGACACGTCGTCAGCCGTTACCCCCGGCGGCGGGTGGAGCGGCGTCGGCGTCCCGGTCCGCGGGCCGGCGCAACGCGGCCCGCGCGAGGGCGACCGGGTCAGCCGACGAAGCGGCGCGCCCGCAGCGAGCCCGCGAGGAG
>JACDAP010000163.1 GCA_013695395.1 Solirubrobacterales bacterium | reverse complement strand
CCGACCTCGCCCTCCTTGGAGAGCTTCTCCAGCGAGGGCACGACCACGGTCAGCAGCTGGAGGATGATCGAGGCCGTGATGTACGGCATGATCCCGAGCGCGAAGAGCGCGATCCGGCTGAGGCCACCGCCGGAGAACCGGTTGAGCAGCCCGAGGATGTTGTCCCCGGAGAACTGCTCGGAGGCCTTGACCGCCTCGATGTCGATCCCCGGGACCGGGATGTAGGAGCCGACGCGGTAGAGCGCGAGGATGGCCGCAGTGAAGAAGAGCTTCTTGCGGATCTCCGCGACGGTGAAGGCGCTGAGGATCGTGGACAGCATGTGCGACTGAGGTTAGGGAGCGATCACGGTCGCCGAGCCGCCTGCCGCCTCGATGGCGGCCACGGCCGACGCCGAGAAGGCGTGCGCCTGCACGGTGAGGGGCTTGGTGATCTCGCCCTTGTTCAGGATCTTGATCCTGATGTCCTTGCGGGTGCCGAGGCCCTTGGCGACCATGGCGGCCACGTCGACCGTCTCACCGGACTCGAAGCGCGCGTCGAGGTCCGCCACGTTCACCGGCTGGGTGTGCGTGCGGAACATCTCGAACGGCATCGACATCTTCTTGTTCGGCCCGCGCTGCTTGCGCATCCGCATGTGGATCGGCATCTGGCCGCCCTCGAACCGCGTGCGGTCCTTGGCGCCCGAGCGGGAGCCGGCGCCCTTGTGGCCACGGCCGGACGTCTTGCCCATGCCGGAGCCGTGCCCGCGGCCGACGCGCTTGCGCGGCTTGCGGGAGCCCGGGGCGGGCTTCAGGTTGTGGAGGCCGATGGTCTCGGCGTCCTGGTCCTTACGATCTTCTGACGCCATGGCGTTAGTCCTCGGAAACGGTGACGAGATGCCGCACGCGGTGCAGCATCCCTCGGGTCTGGGGGGTGTCCTTGACCTCGACGGTGTGGCCGATACGGCGCAGGCCGAGGGACTCGAGCGTAGCCAGCTGGGCCTTGTCGGAGCCGTTCTTGGACTTGGTCTGGGTCGCCTTGATGGCCATCACGTCACCTTCTCGGGTTCGGTCGCAGCGGCCTCACTTGTGCCCGCCGACGCAGTCGGCTGGGTAGCGCCTTCGCCCGTGCCCTCCGGCGAAGCCGCAGCGGTATCCGGGGCGTCCGCGTGGATGACCTCGGCGTTCGGGTCAACGGCGGACTGCCGCTCGGCCAGGCCGAGCACCGCGTTGATCGAGAGGCCGCGCAGCTCGGCGACCTCCTCGGGCTTGCGCAGCTGCTTGAGCGCCGTCGTGGTCGCCTTGACGAGATTGATCGGGTTCTGCGAGCCGAGCGACTTGCTCAGGATGTCGTGGATCCCGGCGAGCTCGAGCACCGCACGCACGCCACCCCCGGCGATGACGCCGGTACCGGGCGAGGCCGGCTTGAGGAAGACGCGGCCCGCGCCGAAGACGCCGAGCGACTCGTGGGTGATCGTCGCGTTGTGCTTGGGCACGCGGAAGAGGTTCTTCTTGGCCTGCTCGACACCCTTCTGGATGGCGAGCGGGACCTCGTTGGCCTTGCCGTAGCCAACGCCGACGACATCGCGCTCGTCCCCGACCACGACCAGCGCGGTGAAGGAGAAGCGGCGGCCGCCCTTGACGACCTTGGCGACGCGGTTGATCTCGACGACCCGCTCCTGGAGATCCAGGCCCTGCGGGCTGACGGTGCGATCGATGATCGTGCTGGTCATACGGTGATGCCTCCCTCGCGAATGCCCTCGGCGAAGGCCTTGACCTGCCCGTGGTACTGGTAGCCGCCACGGTCGAAGACGGCGGACTCGATGCCCGCGGCCTTGGCGCGCTCAGCGAGGAGCTCACCGCCCTTGCCGGCCCGCTCCATCGGCCCCAGGCCCCGGAGATCGGACTCGGTCCACGCGACGGCAGCCAGCGTGCGGCCGGTGCCGTCGTCGATGAGCTGGGCGGCGATGCCCTTGTTGGAACGGAACACCGAGACGCGCGGACGCGTGGCGGTGCCGGTGATCTTCGCCCGGACGCGGCGGCGGCGCCGCAGGCGTTTGGCGGGCTTGTGCGTGACGGTCATGCGCGCTTTCCGACCTTCCGGGCGACGTACTCGCCCTCGTAGCGGACACCCTTGCCCTTGTAGGGCTCCGGGGGCCGCTGCTTGCGAATGATGGCGGCGGTCTCGCCGACCGCCTGCTTGGAGATGCCCCGCACGATGACGCGCGTGGGCTGCGGTACCTCGAACTCGATGCCCGCGGGGGCCTCGATGCTCACGGGGTGCGAGTAGCCCAGGGCCATCTCGAGGTTCTTGCCCTTGAGCGTGGCGCGGTAGCCGACGCCCTGGATCTCGAGCGCCTTCTCGTAGCCGTTCGTGACGCCTTCGACCATGTTGGCCACGAGCGAACGGGTCAGGCCGTGAAGGGCCCGGTGCTCGCCGCGGTCGGTCGGGCGGGAGACGGAGACGACGTTGTCCTCGACCGACACGGTGATGTCCCGGTGGACGCGCTCGGAGAGCTCGCCCTTGGGGCCCTTGACCGTGACGGACTCGGGCTTGACGGTGACCTCGACGCCGCTCGGGACGTCGATCGGCTTGCGACCGATGCGAGACATGGCTACCAGACCTCCGCGACGACTTCGCCGCCGACGCCCTCGCGCCGGGCGTCGTGCCCGGTCATGACGCCGTGCGAGGTGGACATGATGATCGTGCCCATGCCGCCCTGGACCTTCGGGAGGTTGTCGTGCGGCCGGTACCGACGCTGGCCGGGACGGGAGATGCGCTTGAGCCCCTGGATCGCCGAGCGGCGGTCGTCGGTGTACTTGAGCGTGATCTCGATGCGCTCGCCGGGATGCTCGGCGTCGGCACTCATCAGTTTGAAGGACTGGATGTAGCCCTGCTCCTGGAGGATGCGGGCCATCTCGCGCTTGAGCCCGGAGGACGGGATCACCACGGTCTCGTGGGCGGCGCGGATGCCGTTGCGGATGCGGGTCAGGAAATCCGCGATGGGGTCGGTCATGGTCATCTTCCGATCACCAGCTCGACTTCGTCATGCCGGGGATGTAGCCCTCGTGGGCAAGCTCGCGCAGGCAGATCCGGCAGACGCCGAACTTGCGGTACACCGAGCGGGCCCGGCCGCACTTGCGGCAGCGGGTGTACTCACGGGTGGAGAACTTGGCGGGTCGCGCCTGCTTGACGCGCTGTGAGGTCTTGGCCATATCAGGCCTCCTGCTTCTCGATGAAGGGGTTGCCGTCCTTGGAGAACGGGAAGCCGAACGCCTCCAGGAGCGCGTAGGCCTCCGGATCGGTCGGCGCAGTGGTGGTGATGATGATGTCGAGGCCGCGGACGGCGTCGATCGCGTCGTAGTCGATCTCGGGGAACATCGTCTGCTCCTTGACGCCCATCGCGTAGTTGCCGCGGCCGTCGAAGGAGGTGGGCTTGAGGCCGCGGAAGTCTCGGATGCGCGGGATCGCGACCGAGACGAGGCGGTCGATGAACTCGTAGGCGCGCTCGTCACGCAGCGTCACCGCGGCGCCGACGGGCATGCCCTCGCGGACCTTGAACTGCGCGATCGACTTGCGCGCCATGCGGATGTTCGGCTTCTGCCCGGCGATCGCGGCGAGTTGCTCGGTCGCGTGGTCAAGCACCTTGGAGTCGGTCTTCGCCTCGCCGAGACCCATGTTCAGCACGACCTTCTCGAGCTTCGGGGCCTGCATCGAGGAGGAGTAGCCGAAGCGCTCGATGAGCGCCGGCTTGATCTCGTCGTTGTATCGGGTCTTCAGTCGGGCCATGGTCAGTCGATCTTCGAGTCGGAGCGCTTGGTGACCCGCTGGCGCATCCCGTCCTCACGGGAGACGCCGACGCGGGTCGGCTTGTTGTCCTTCGGGTCCACGAGCATGACGTTCGAGATGTGGATCGGACCTTCCGACTCCACGACACCGCCCGCGGCCTTCACCGGATCGGACGACTGGGTCGGACGCTGGTGGCGCTTGACGATGTTCTGACCCTCGACGTAGACCCGGTCCTTCTTCGGGTCGACGCGGAGGACCTTCCCGGTCCGGCCACGGTCCTTGCCGCTCATGATCATGACCTCGTCGTCACGACGGATCTTCCGGGCCATTACAGCACCTCCGGTGCGAGCGAGACGATCTTCATGAAGTTTCGGTCACGCAGCTCGCGGGCCACGGGCCCGAAGATGCGCGTCCCGCGCGGGTTGTTCGCGGCGTCGATGATGACGGCGGCGTTCTCGTCGAACGCGATGTACGTGCCGTCCTCGCGCCCGAAGGACTTCTTCGTGCGCACGATGACCGCGGTCACGACCTCGCCCTTCTTGACGGTGCCCTGCGGGTTGGCGTGCTTGACGGTGGCGGTGATGACGTCCCCGACGAACGCGTAGCGGCGGCGCGAGCCACCCTTGACGCGGATGCAGAGGATCTCACGCGCACCGGTGTTGTCGGCGACCTTGAGGCGGGTCTCGTTCTGGATCACTTCGCACGCTCCATGACTTCGACCAGGCGCCAGCGCTTCAGGCGGCTGAGCGGACGGCACTCGATGATCTTCACCCGGTCGCCCGCACCGGCCGTGTTGGCTTCGTCGTGCGCGTGGAGCGTCGTGGAGGAGCGCACGATCTTCTCGTACTTGCGGTGCCGGCGGGCGGTGTCGATCCGGACGGTGATCGTCTTGTCGGCCTTGTCCGAGACGACGATGCCGAGCCGGATCTTGGCCGAGCCGGCGACACGCTCGCGCGGGGCCTGGTCGGGCACGGGCTCGGCGGGGCGGTTGGCCTTGGCCTTCTCGCGCTCCTGTCCGCGGCGACGGGTCCGCGCGGCGGCCTTCGCCTTGCGGGCCTCGGCCCGGGCTTCGGGGGTGGAGGGACGGCGGGCGCCGCGCTTGGCGCGCATCACGGC
>JACDAP010000129.1 GCA_013695395.1 Solirubrobacterales bacterium | reverse complement strand
CGGCAGTCGCCTCCTGCTCGACGAGCCGGTCGGCGGCGCGGCCCCCGGCCAGCTCGCCTGTCTGCTGGACGGCGACGTCGTCGTCGGGTACGCGACGATCACCAGCTGACGGCGCCGGCAACCGGTGCGCCACAATCACCCGGTGACGACCGACGAGATCCGCGAGACCTTCCTCTCCTTCTTCGAGAGCAAGGGCCACAAGCGCATGGCCTCCGGTTCCCTGGTGCCCGCCTCGTTCGACCCGTCCGTGCTGCTCACCACGGCGGGCATGCACCCGCTGAAGGCCTACTTCGCCGGCCAGGAGGAGCCGCCCGCCCCCCGGCTGACCTCCTCCCAGAAATGCTTCCGCACGACCGACATCGAGAACGTCGGCGCCACCGCCCGGCACCTCACGTTCTTCGAGATGCTCGGCAACTTCTCGCTCGGCGACTACTTCAAGGCCGGCGCGGTCGAGTACGCCTGGGACCTCACGCTGAACGGCTTCGGCTTCAAGGCCGACGATGTCTGGGTCACGGTCTTCGAGGGGGACGAGGCGCTCGGGATCGGCCCCGACGAGGAGGCGATCAGTGCCTGGGAGGCCATCGGCGTCCCGTCGAGCCGGATCATCCCGTGCCCGGCCTCGGAGAACTTCTGGCAGTCCGGGCCGACCGGGCCTTGCGGGCCCTGCTCCGAGCTCTACCTCGACCGCGGCCTCGACTTCGGCGCCGCGGAGGATCGTCCCGGCGGGGAGAACGAGCGCTTCCTCGAGTTCTGGAACCTCGTCTTCATGCAGCTCGACCAGGAGCCGGTCGGGACCGTGACGCCCCTCCCGCGGCAGAACATCGACACCGGCATGGGCCTCAACCGGATGGCCACGATCCTCCAGGGCGTCGACACGATCTTCGAGACCGACCAGTTCGTCCCCCTCATCGATCTCGGCCGCTCCCTGGCCACGGTGAAGCCGGAGGACCGCTCGCTGCGGATCCTCGCCGACCACTCGCGCGCGATGACCTTCCTGATCGCGGACGGCGTCGTGCCCTCCAACGAGGACCGCGGCTACATCCTCCGGCGGGTGATGCGCCGCGCGATCCAGCACGGCCGCCGCCTGGGCGTCGAGGGCGCGTTCCTCCCCGAGTACGTCGACCAGGTCATCGCCACGATGGGCGCCGGCTACCCCGAGCTCGCCAAGGGGCGCGACAGCATCCTCAAGTGGGTCCGGGCCGAGGAGGAGGGCTTCGGTCGCACGCTCGAGTCGGGGCTGAAGCTGCTCGAGGAGCATCTCGCCGCCGGCTCCCTCGACGAGGCCGCTGCCTTCCAGCTCCACGACACCTACGGCTTCCCGATCGAGATGACGCTCGAGATCGCCGCCGAGCAGGGCGTCGAGACCGTCAGCGAGGCGGGCTTCCAGCTCCTGATGGGCGAACAGCGCGAGCGTAGTGCGGGCGGCGCGCGGAGCGCCAAGGGCAGCGGGGCCGCCGAGCTCGTGCGGAGCCTGGGGGAGCCTTCCCGCTTCACGGGCTACGCGCACCTCGAAGAGCACACGGTCGCGCACGTCGCTCAGGACGACGGGCGCACCCTCGTCAAGCTCGACGCCTCCCCGTTCTACGCCCAGGGCGGCGGCCAGGTCGCCGACACCGGCGTGCTCGAGGCCGACGGCACGTCGCTCACGGTCGTCGACGTGCTGCGCGCGGGGGATGACCAGGCGCTCGTCGTCGAGGGGGGCACCGTGGCCGACGGTGCCCGCGTGGTCGCCCGCGTCGACCGGGCGGCCCGCCACGCGACCGCCTGCAACCACACCGCGACCCACCTGCTCCAGGCGGCGCTGCGCCGGGCCCTGGGCGACCACGTCAACCAGGCGGGCTCCTACGTCGGCCCGGACAAGCTGCGTTTCGACTTCACCCACACCGCCAAGCTCACCGACGAGCAACGGATCACGCTGGAGCGCGAGGTCAACGAGCACGTCGTCGCCAACGATCCGGTGCGCGCGATCTCCACGACGCTCGACGAGGCCAAGAGCCTCGGCGCGATGGCGCTGTTCGGCGAGAAGTACGGTGACGTGGTGCGGATGGTCGAGGTCGGCGACGGTGCGTTATCGCGTGAGCTCTGCGGCGGCACCCACGTCCGCTCCACGGCGGAGATCGGCGTCTTCAAGATCACCAGCGAGGGCTCGAGCGCCTCCAACGTGCGGCGCATCGAGGCCGTCACCGGGCCGGTCGCGCTGGAGCTGCTGCGCGGGGAGGACGCGCTGCTCCGCGAGACCGCCGCCGCGCTTCGCACCCCGCCCGAGGGTGTGCCCGACGCCGTGGTGAAGCTCCAAGCCGAGCTCAAGCAGCTCCGCAAGGGCGGAGGCGCGGTCGGTGTGGAGGCCGACGCGGCCCCGCCGGAGGTCACCGAGACCGGCGGCGCGACGATCGTCTCGCAGCGCCTGGATGGCGTCTCCCCGAAAGACCTCCCGGACGTCGCCGACCGCCTCAAGGGCAAGCACGGCGAGCAGAGCGCGGTGATCGTCGGCTCCTCCTTCGAGGGCAAGGTCGGCCTGGTCGCCGCCGTCTCGCCGGCGCTCGTCGAGCGCGGCGTCAAGGCCGGCGCCGTGGTCAAGGCCGCCGCGCAGGTCGCGGGCGGGGGCGGAGGAGGACGCGATACGCTCGCCTCGGCCGGCGGTCGCGACGTCGCCAAGCTCGCCGACGCGATCGCCGCCGGGCGAGCGGCCGTCGAGGCCGCCCTGACGAGCTAGCCTCATGCGTATCTTGGCGCTCGACTACGGCTCCGCCCGATGCGGCTGCGCGGTCAGCGATCCCACCGGGATCCTGGCCACGCCGATCGACCCGGTCCTCCGTCCCGCCACCCGCAAGGGCTACAACCGGCTGCTCGGTGTGGTGCGGGAGCGGGGCGTGAAGCGCGTCGTCGTGGGCCTGCCGGTCGGCCTCTCCGGCCGCGACACCGCGCAGACGCAGGAGTGCCGCGACTTCGCCGCCCGGCTGCGCAACTCCCTCGGCGAGGGAATTCCCGTCGATCTGTACGACGAACGCTTCACCACCCAGATCGCCGCCCGCTCGGGCTCGAACGACACCGCCGAGGACTCCCGGGCCGCGGCCGTCCTCCTCGAGGACTACCTTGCCCGCCACGGCCACGAGGTCCGCGCGTGAGCCCGCTGTTCGGGCGCGGCGGCCCGGAGGACCGCGAGCGCGCGCAGCGCCAGCG
>JACDAP010000114.1 GCA_013695395.1 Solirubrobacterales bacterium | reverse complement strand
GGATATGGCGGGAGGTTCGTGACCCGAGCGGGTGATCAGCCGCGCTTGCGGGCCTCCGCGGTGGCCTTGTCGTTCTCCTTGTCGAGCGCCCCCGCGAGCTCGTCCTTGGTCATCTCCGAGCGGCCCTCGACGTCCGCCTCCTGCGCGCGCTCGTAGAGCTCGTCCTTCGTGTGGCCCTCGGCATCGACACCGCCGTGGCTCGTTCCGTCCCCGCGGCGCGCCGCCTCGCCCGTGAGCTTCGACTGCTCGTCCGAGGGGCCCTTCTCGTCCTTCGGCTCCCAGTGGTCGCCGACCTTCTCGTAGGAATGCTTGACCGCCGACCAGGCGGTGCGATGCGCTCGCGCCTCGCTGTCGTACTGCTCTTCGGCGGACCCGAGCGTCTCCGTGTAGGTGCGCTGCGCCTTCTCCTCGGAGCGCTCGAGGGTGCTGGGGATCTCCGGTTCGTCCTTGGGCATGCCGGAGGGATTCCCGGAGGAGTGCGCCGCGGAACCCGGCCCGGCGGCGAGCGGTGGCTCAGGCCCAGGCGTGCCCGACGAACACGGGCTCGGGCTCGAGCCGGACCCCGAAGGCTGCCTCGACCCCGTCGGCGATCTCACGGGCGAGCGCGACGAGGCCGGCGGTGGTCCCGGCGCCGCGGTTCGTGAGCGCCAGGGTGTGCTTGGAGGAGATGGCGATCGTCAGCGGGTCGCCGTGCCCGCGGGTGAACCCCGCGCGCTCGATCAGCCACGCGGCGGAGGTCTTGACCCGGCCGTCGGCCTCCGGGTAGCGCGGCAGCCGCGCCTCCTCGCCGAGCCGTTCGGCGACCCGCCGCTCGAGCGCCCGGAACTCCCGGCCCGTGAGGATCGGGTTCGTGAAGAAGGAGCCGACCGAGACCGAGTCCGGGTCGTCGTCGGCCACCACCATCCCCTTGCCGCGGCGCAGGACGAGGACCGCCTCGCGCACGTCGCCCAGCGGTGCGCGGCCGCCGACGCTCACGCCGAGGGAGCGGGCGAGCTCGACGTAGCGCAGGGGCCGGGACTCGCCGCCGCGCTCGAGCGCGAAGGAGACAGCGAGCACCACCCATCGTCCCGGCTTGCGCTTGAACACCGAAGATCGATAGCTGAAGCCGCAGGCCTCGCGGTCGAGCTCGACCGTCTCGCCCGCCTGCCGGTCGTACGCGCGCACGCCGATGATCGTCTCGGCGACCTCCTGCCCGTAGGCGCCGACGTTCTGGATCGGTGTGGCGCCGCAGGAACCCGGGATTCCACTCAGGCACTCGACCCCGCCCAGGCCGTCCGCGACGGCCCGGGCGACGAAGCCGTCCCACGGCTCGCCGGCCTGAACGGTGAGGAGGACCTTCTCGCCACCCTCGACGCGCTCGACCCCCGTGGTCTCGATCGTCACCACGCTTCCGGGGAACCCGGCGTCGGCGATCACGACGTTCGAGCCGCCGGCCAGGACGAGCAGCGGCTCGCCCGCAGCGTCGGCCGCCGCCACCGCGACGACGACCTCCTCCTCCGTCCGCGCCTCGACGAGGCGCCCGGCGGGCCCGCCGAGGCGCAGCGTGGTGCGGGATGCGAGGTCCATGCGGGGGCGGAGGCTAGCCCTGACCGGGGGCCACACTCCCTCCTACCCTTGCCGGATGGCCGAGCACCTCGTCGTCCTCTCGCTCACCCCGGAGGCGATCGCGGCGCTTCCGGCCGCCAGCGCTGCCCTGCGGGAGCACGTGCTCGGCGCCGACGCCCTGGCCGACGCGCTGGACCGCGCCGCCGCCGAGCTCCCCGTCGCCGCGCTCGCGTTCACCTGGGAGACGGCCACGCTCGTGGCCGACCTGCGCCGCCCTCCGGTCATGGGCGAGCGCCAGGCCGACCACGACTACGAGGTCGGCCTGCAGGCCGACGACAAGGCCCCGCGCCGGATCGTCCTCTACGCGCGCGACCACGCGCACGCCCTGGAGGCCGGCGAGGACTTCGCGCGGACCTGCCTGCCGCGCGGCTGGAGCGCGGCCGCCGCCCGTCGTGCCCCCGCCCCCGGATAGGGTCGGGGCATGCAACGCGTCGAGATCGATCACGTCTTCGCCAAGCCCGTCGAGCAGGTTTACGCCTACCTGGCCGAGCACGAGCACCTCGGCCCGCTCTTCGGCGCGAAGATCACCCGCGTCCGCGACGGGGACAGCTCGCGCAACGGCGTCGGCTCGGTCCGCAAGCTCCAGATCGCCGTGCTCCCGCCCTTCGAGGAGACCGTCACCGAGGCGACCCCGAACGAGCTGATCCGCTACCGCATCACCAAGGGCTCCCCGCTCAAGGGCCACCACGGCGAGATGCACTTCACGCCGCGCGGGCCGGGCACGCACCTGCGCTACGTGATCGAGTTCGGCGCCGTCGTCCCGGGGCTCGACCGGCTGATCAAGCTGGGGCTCGAGCGGAACATCCGCAAGGGTCTTCCCGAGGTCGACGCGAAGGCGTGAACGGTGTTCGGATCCTTACGGAATCTTGATCGGGGGCGGGCGCGTCGCCGCTAGCGTCCCAAGCGTGATCTCCGTACTCGCTGCTGTCCCCAGCGAGCGGTTGCAGTCCGTCTGCGGCGACGAGGCAGGAACCGTCTGCCGCCTGGTCCTCGACTGGACCGGCGACCGCACCGCCGCCGAACTCGCCGACAACTTCCTCGGCAAGCCGCTCGCGATCATCGTGATCCTGATCGGCGCGCTGATCGTCAACAAGCTCGTGCGCCGGAGCATGAAGGGCACGCTGCGGCGACTGCACACGGGCGGGATGCAGGAGTCCATGGGCGCGCTGCGCCGCGCGACACCGGACGCGCTGCTGGAGACGCAGGAGCACTCGCTGCGCACCGAGCAGCGCGTGCAGGCGCTCGGCAGCGTGCTCGGCTCGGTCGCCTCCTTCGCGATCTTCATGATCGCGGGCTTCATGGTCCTCGGCCGGCTCGGGCTGAACCTCGGGCCGCTGCTCGCGGGCGCCGGGGTCATCGGCGTGGCGCTCGGTTTCGGCTCCCAGTCCCTCGTCAAGGACTTCCTGTCCGGCATCTTCATCCTCATCGAGGATCAGTTCGGCGTCGGCGACATCATCTCGCTCGACCTCACGACCGAGGGGACGGTCGAGGCGGTCTCCCTGCGGACCACCCGCCTGCGCTCGGTCGACGGAACCGTCTGGCACGTCCCCAACGGCGACATCAAGCGCGTCGGCAACAAGAGCCAGCGCTGGTCGCGTGCCCTGCTCGACATCGAGGTCGCCTACAACACCGACCTCGACCTGGCCACCGAGGTGATCGAGCGGGTGGCCCAGGAGGTCGCCGCCAGCAACGCCAACGTGCTCGACCGCCCGGAGGTGTGGGGCGTGGAGCAGCTCGGGCCGAACAGCGTGGTCATCCGCCTGGTCGTCAAGACGACGCCCGCCGCGCAGTACGTGATCTCCCGCCAGCTCCTGCGCGGCATCAAGGACGCCTTCGACGCCGAGGGGATCGAGATTCCGTTCCCGCAGCAGACGGTCTGGCATCGCGACGCGGAGAAGGCGCCGCACCCGGACTGAGGGACGCGCCTGCGGCTCGGGCGCTCAGCGGCCGAGCGTGCGCAGGAAGACGCGGGCGCGCCCGGGGACCTCGCCGAGCAGGCGACGGACCTCGGAGAGGCCGTCACGGAGCTCGCCGTCCCCGATCTCCACCGGGCGCAGCGTGTCCTGCAGCTCGGCCAGCCGCGTGTCGGCCTTGACCGCGGCGACTTCCGCGCGGTCGAGGAAGCCGCGGGCTCCGTGATGCGGTGAGCCGGGAACGGCCTCTGCGGGCGGGCGGGCGCTCAGGTCGTGGCGCTCCGCGAAGCCGCTCACCGTGCGCTTGAGGCGCCCCGACGCGAGCTGGAGCGGCTTGAAGAGCTCGCCCTCCAGCCGATCGGCGGTCGGATCGTCGAGCAGCTCGTAGGCCTCCATCAGGTCGGCGAGCGCGACGGCGACGTCGTCACCGGCGATCGCGATCTCGTCGAGCATCTCCTGCTGCGCCTGGGCGGTGCTGTAGACCATGCCTCGAGCCTACGCGGCGGCGGCGTGTTCCCGAATCGCTGCCATGGAT
>JACDAP010000113.1 GCA_013695395.1 Solirubrobacterales bacterium | reverse complement strand
GTGCTCCCACCACGTCCCGCGCACCTCCGTGGCCTGCGCGCGCCACTCCTCGGGGTCCTCGCCTGGCTCCGGTCCCGTGAAGTAGTGGGCCTTCGGGTTGCCGGGCGGGTTGACGAGGCTGGCGATGTGCCCGGCGTTGCTCAGCACGAAGGTGGTGGTGCCCGACATCAACCGGGCGGTCCGGTAGCAGCCCTTCCAGGGCGTGAGGTGGTCGGTGGTGGCTCCCGTCGCGTACGTGTCGATCGTCACCTTGGCGAGGTCGATTCGGTGCCCGAGCACGTGCAGCTCGCCCTTCGCCAGCAGGTTGAGGTTGAAGAGCTTGAGGAACTGGTGGTGCAGAGCAGCGGGCAGCGACGTCCCGTCTGCGTTCCACGCGAGGATGTCGAACACCGGCGGGTCCTGGCCGAGGAGGTAGTTGTTGACCCAGTAGTTCCAGACGAGGTCGTTCGGCCGCATCCAGTTGAAGACCGTGGCCAGCGATCGCGGGTCCAGCGTGCCCGCGCCACTCGAGCGGCGGCGGGCCTGGCGCACGATCGGCCCCTGGTTGAACATCCCGATCGGCGTGGGCTCGTCGAAGTCCAGGAGCGTCACGCCGAAGGCGGCGCTGCGCACCCGCTCGTCGCCGGTCTCGGCCAGGTGGGCGAGGATGATCGAGGTGAGGATGCCGCCCGCGCAGAGCCCGAGCAGGTTCACGTCGTCGCTGCCGCTGATCTCCCGGACGGCGTCGATGACCTGCAGCAGCGACGCGGCGTAGACGTCGAGGTTCCACTCGCGCTGGTCGGGTCCCGGATCCTTCCAGCTGACGAGGAAGAACGGGATGCCCTGAGCCACGGCGTGCTCGACGAAGCTCCGGCCGGGCGCAAGGTCCATGAAGTAGTACCGACCGATCTGCGGCGGGACGAGCAGCACCGGGCGTTCCCTGATCGTGTCGGTCGTCGGGCGGTACTGCAGCACCTCACAGACGTCGTCGCGGTAGACCACCGCGCCCGGCGTGACCGCCAGCTCCTCACCGACCCGCAGCGCTCCACGCTTGTTCTGCGACGGCGCCCCGGCGTTGTGGCGCAGGTCGTGCAGCCGGTTGCGCATCCCGAGCACGAGGCTCGCGCCGCCGGTCTCGAAGGCGCGCTTGAGCGCGGCGGGGTTGCCCAGCAGGACGTTGGTCGGCGCGGCGCTGGAGGTGATGACCCCCGTGACGAACCGGACGAGCTCCTTGTCGCGCCAGTTCAGGTCGGCCTCCTCGACCGCGGAGCTCACTTCGGCGCACCAGACCAGGTAGAGCTGCATGACGGTCCGGTAGACCGGATTGTCGGCGAAGGTGGGGTCGCGGAAGCGCTTGTCGGCCTTGGCCGGAGCCGCCGGCGAGCCGCCGGTCAGCACGGACACCGCCTCCCCGGCGAGGTGGGTGCCGTGACGGGCCAGGCTGCGCAGACCGCCCGGTATCCGGCTCACACCATTCGCCACGAGTGATGTCACCGGGCTCACCGACGGTTCCCTCTGTCCGGGCCGCAGCCGGCATCGGGCGGCTCTCGATCAGGGCCGCGGCTCGCTCTCTCCGCGCCGACCTGACCACGGCCGCTGCGGGGAACCTGGCGGGTCGTGGGGCGTGCGGAGGACCGAACCATGTGCCAAGGAGGGGTACCACCATCTCCGGCCGCCGAGCGTCGTCGCGCCGTGCCGTCCGGCGAGATCTCCAAGACGGCCAGCCGACCACCGACACGCGTTGGGCAGCGATCCATCTAGGCCCGGATCACCTCGTCGGCGCCCCAGGGTGTGATGGTCGCGCCCCGCCGGCGGAAGTGCTCAGGCAACTCGTCGACCATGTCCCAGCTCGAATCGAGTCGGCCGAAGCCGACGCACAGAGCGCATAAGACTCCGAGCTCGACGATCTCGGGCTCGGTGAAGTTCTCGCGCAGCCGGTCATAGACGGCGTCGTCGATCGCCAGGTGATCCGTCGCGAACATGTCGCAGTAGTCCAGTGCGGCGCGCTCAGCTTCGGTGAGGTCGGGCGCCTCGTGCGGCCGCTCCAGCGAGCAGACCAAGGCCTCATCCACGCCCGCCTCAGCGC
>JACDAP010000106.1 GCA_013695395.1 Solirubrobacterales bacterium | reverse complement strand
CCTGTGCTGCGTGAACTGCGTAGGGGTGGCGGAGGAGCTGCGCGGCCTGGAGCGGCGCGGCGACGCGCTCGACCCCGCCGGCGGCGCACCGGTCCGCATGCGCGCGGAGGCCGATCCGCCGGAGCTGCTGCGCGGGACGCGCTCCTGGACCGCGGACGGCTTGCCGTTCACCGCGCGCCTCGCGCTCGGGAGCGAGCGCGGGGCGTCGGGACGGATCACGGTCGAGCTGCTCGCCGCGACCTGCGCCGCCGACGCCTGCCGCCTGCGCCGCACCCAGCGGGCGTACGATCTCGTACTTACCTGATGCCCGAGCTACCCGAGGTCGAGATCACCGCGTGCCGCCTCGGCGAGGCGCTCGCCGGCGTGCCGGTGGAGAGCGCGAGCGCTCCCGGCATCAACGCGCTGAAGACGTTCGACCCGCCGCTCACCGCGCTCGAGGGGCAGGCGATCGAGGGCGTGCGCCGGATCGGCAAGCACCTCGTCGTCGACCTCTCCGACGACCTGCACCTGCTCTGCCACCTGATGAGCGCCGGGCGTCTGCAGCTCTTCGACAAGCGGGCGGGACTGCGCGACCGGACCTCCCGGCTCCTGCTCCGGCTGCCCGGCGAGCGCGAGCTCCGGCTGCGCGAGTTCGGCACCCGGCAGCAGGCGTGGGTGAAGCTCCTGCGCGGCGAGGAGGCGGTCCGCACCGACCCCGCGATCGCGACGCTCGGCCCCGAGGCATGGCCTTCGCCGCCCGAGGATCTCGCGTCGCTCCTGAAGCCGTCGGGTGCGCGGCCGCTCCATGCGGTCCTTCGCGACCAGCGGGTCATCGCGGGCATCGGACGCTCGTGGGTCGACGAGATCCTCTGGCACGCCGAGCTCTCCCCCTTCAAGCGCGGGGACTCGCTGACCCCCGAGGAGAACGAGCGGCTGCGGACGGCGATCCTCGCGAAGCTCGGCGGGGCGCTCGCGCTGTACGAGGAGAAGGTCCACCTGCCGATCAAGGACAAGCTGCCGCTCCCGCTCGAGGTCCACCGGCAGGAGGGGAAGCCCTGCCCGCGCTGCGGGACCACGCTCGAAGCGGTCCATTACGAGAGCTACGTGATGGCCTACTGCCCGACCGACCAGACCGACGGCAAGGTCCTCAAGGACCGCCGGCTCTCCCGGTTGCTCAAGTGACCCGCTACGGGCTGGTCGTCCACCCGGCGCGCGACGTCAGCGAGCCGCGCGAGCGCCTGGAGGCCTGGGCGCAGCGCAACGACGTCGAGGTCGTCGCGCTCGGCGAGCGCCTCGAGGGGCACGGGGAGCTGCCGCTGGGCGAGGCGGAGGACTGCACGCTGGTGGTCGCGATCGGCGGGGACGGGACGATCCTCGGTGGGGCTCGTCTGGCCGCGGCCGCGCCGTCCTGTCCGCCGGTGCTCGGCCTCGCGTTCGGGAGCCTCGGGATCCTCGCGGGGGTGGGCGTGGCCGACGCCGACTCGGCGCTCGACCGGTTCGCCGCCGGCGACTGGAGTGCGCTCCCGGTCGATGGGCTGCGCGTCACCGACGAGGAGGGCGCCACCGCGGTCGCGCTCAACGACGTGGCCGTTGTGCGCAAGGGTGCCGGGCAGGTCAAGGCGAGCGTGCACGTCGACGGCGAGCTCTACGTCCGCACGGCGGGCGACGGCGTCGTGGTCTCCACCGCGCTCGGCTCGAGCGCCTACGGCATGGCCGCGGGCGGGCCGATCCTCACGCCAGGCACGCGAGCGCTCTGCGTCACGCCGCTGGCCATGCACGGGGGAAGCGCGCCGCCGCTGGTGGTGGGCGCGGGTGCCGCGCTGCGGATCGAGATCACGCGGAGCTTCTCCGGGCGCAGAGTGGAGCTCGACGGCCAGACCACGGAGATCGCCGGCCACCTCCTCGACCTCAGGCTCGAGCCCGAGCACGTGCAGGTCGTGAGCTTCGCCGACGCCGAGGGCGTGCTCTCCGGGCTGCGCCGCCGCGGGATCATCACCGACAGTCCGCGGGTGGTCGCGCACGACGTGCGCGTGGCCGGCGAGTGAGCACCGACCAACCGCTCGGAGTCTCGCTCCGCACTCACCAAAGCCGACAGGACCGGGGTCGTCTTCTTCTCCACCGGCACCCGGCGCCGCCATCTCGCTCGGAGCGCTACCGCGATCGAACGACCCGCCAGACCGTCAGCACCGCGACCGCTACGAGGGCGGCGGCGACGGCGAGCAGGACCGCGGGCAGGTTTCCATCGCCCGGCTCACCA
>JACDAP010000089.1 GCA_013695395.1 Solirubrobacterales bacterium | reverse complement strand
GCGCTGATCCATGCTCACCGCACGGCGCGGCGCGGCGCGCGGCTCAGACGCCCGCCTCGGCGGTGCGCTGGGTCGCAAGCCGCAGGCCCTTCACCCCGCCGTACCGCGACACCAGCGCGATCAGGCCCGCCACGGTGATCGGGACGAGCAGGACGAAGCGGACGAGGATCAGGTAGCTGACGGCCTGGGCGCTCGTCCCCCCGATCGCCTTGACCCCGATGACCGCGGCGGCATCCTGCGTGCCCGCGTAGCCGGGGCCGCTCGGGATGAGCGAGAACATCGAGGCGAGCGCGACGAGGTAGAGCGCCTCCAGCGGGCCCGCGTCGAGGTTGACCGCGGCGGCGCAGGCGCCCCAGACGGCAGCCTCGCCGAGCCAGATGAGGATCGTGAGCAGAAGCATCCCGAGGCCGTGGCGACCCCGGAGGTTCCGCGTCGAGATGGCCATCGGGGCGGCGAACGCCCGCGCACGGTCCTTGAGCCCCCGACGATGCAGGACCACGTACGCGGCGATGCCCACGGCGGCGGCCAGCGCGACCAGGCCCCCGATGATCTCGAGCGTCCCCGCTCCCGGGAGGCCGGCCCCGCCCGCGACGGTGGTCGCGAGCACGACGAACAGGGTCACGAGGACCGCGATGTCGAGGAGCCGCTCGGCCAGCAGGGTGCCGACGACGTAGCGCTTGGTGGTGTCCGCCCGCGGGGCCATCAGCACCACGCGCATGAGGTCCCCCGCGCGGGCGGGGAGCACGTTGTTGCCCATGTAGCCGATCAGGACGAGGCGGTACGCGTCCCCGCGCGAGGGCCGCGCGTCGACGTCGTAGAGCAGCGTCCGCCAGCGCTCGGCCCGCAGGATCGTGCAGCCCGCGTAGAAGACCACCGCGAGCGCAAGCGCGGTCAGGTCCGAGCGGGAGCTCGGCAGCGTCGGCGCCGGCTGGCGGAGCGCCCACCAGACGACGGCCGCGAGCACGAGCGCGGAGACGATCCAGCCGATGGAGCGAAGACCTGCCTTGAACATCCCTACCCCTTACGCCCGCGGGCGCCCATGGTCACGCGCACCGGTCCGTCGGGCGCGCAGCCGCCCTCACGCGACCGAGTCCTCCCGGGCCGCGACGTGCCCGGCGGCGCCGATCAGCGGATCCTCGACGCGATCGGCCCCCGTGGCGGGATCGGCGAGGCGGACGGCCTCGCGGAGGTCCTTGCGGCCCACCCCGCGCATCTGCAGCTCGGAGAGCGGCTGAGCGACGCCGCGGAGGGCGAGGATCGGCCCGACGTAGCGCGGTGCCCAGAGCCGGCCGGAGCGCTTCTCCACGCCGCGCTCGATCGCGTCGATCGCGAGCGAGAGCGGCGCGGGCTCGCGCATGAACCAAGGGAGCATCTTCCGCATCTGGCTGTTGGAGGGCTGCTCGTAGGAGCCGCGCACGATGTCGGTGTCGATGAAGCCGAAGTAGGCGCAGCCGACCCGGGCTCTCGTCACTGACGTCTCAAGCCGCAGGGAGTTCGTGAACGCCTCCACCCCGGCCTTGGAGGCGGCGTAGGCGGCCATCAGCGGCGCGTGGGTGGCGGCGGCCAGCGAGGCGACGTTGAGCAGGTAGCCGCCGCGCTCGATGATCTGCGGGAGGACCGCCTTGTCGGTGCGCACGACGCCCATGAGGTTGACCTCCAGCGTGCGCTCGATCGACCTGGGGTCCGCCGTGGCGACCGCGCCGCTCATCTGGATCCCGGCGTTCGCGATCGCGACGTCGACACCGCCGAACGCGCGCACGGCTCCCGCGACCGCGCGCTCCAGGGCGCCCGCGTCGGTGGTGTCCGCCTCGAAGACCCGCGCCCGGTCCCCGAGCTCGGCCGCGACGGCCTCCATGCGCTCGGGCTCGAGGCCGACGAGGGCAACGTTCGCGCCCTTGGCGTGGAGCCGTCGGGCGCTCTCCGCGCCGATACCGCGCGCGGCACCGGTGATGAGGACGGTGCGTCCGTTGATGTCGTAGCGAGCCATGGTCCCTGAAGGGTACGGCGGCGTTCACGCGCCTGACGTGCGGTCGCCGGAGCGGACGGGGTGGCCGAGGCGGCCACGGCGGCTCATCGCGGCGGAAG
>JACDAP010000067.1 GCA_013695395.1 Solirubrobacterales bacterium | reverse complement strand
CCGCAGCGCGGCCCCTGGACGCCGGTCGTTCACCCGCTGCCGCGGCGCGGGCGCGGCCTCGGTCACCCGGACCGACCACCCGTCGCTCGCGGCCTCGCGCGCCAGGCGCCGGCGGTGCGCGTGGTCGGTGGCCAGCAGGAGCGCTCGACCGTGGCCCTCGGTGAGCGCCCCATCCTCGACCAGCACGATCGCCTCATCGGGGAGGTCGAGCAGGCGCAAAAGGTTCGAGACGGCCACCCGAGAGCGACCGACCCGCTTGCCGACCTGCTCGCGGGTGAGGCCGAGCTCCTCGACGAGCGCGGCGACGGCGCGGGCCTCCTCGATCGGGTTGAGGTCCTCCCGCGCCATGTTCTCGATGAGCGCCACCTCGAGGGTCTGCGCGTCGTCGCGCTCCCGCACGAGGGCAGGGATCGTCGCGAGGCCCGCGATCTGCGCGGCGCGCCAGCGGCGCTCACCCGCGACCAGCTCGTACGTGCCGCCGGCCACCGGTCGGACGAGGACCGGCTGGAGCAGCCCGGTCTCCCCCAGCGAGTCGGCGAGCGCCTGCAGTGCTTCGGGATCGAACTGCTTGCGCGGCTGCCCGGCGTTCGGCTGGATCAGGTCGACCGCGAGCTCACGGAGATCGTCCCGCTCGGGCCCTCCGGGCGCGGAGACGGCGAGGATCGCCCCGAGTCCGCGGCCCATGCCGGGCGACCTAGCCACGTGCGGCCACCTCCTTGGCGAGCTCGAAGTAGGCGTCCGAGCCCAGGCAGTGCGGATCGTGGTGGATCACCGGCACGCCGTAGGAGGGTGCCTCGCCGATCCGGACGTTCCGGGGAATGACCGTGTCGAAGACGAGGTCCGGGAAGTGCTGACGGACCTCCCGCTCGACATCGCGGCCGAGACGCGTCCGGTTGTCGTGCATGGTCAGGAGCATTCCGGCGACCGTGAGCCGCGGGTTCAGCTCTCGCTGGACCAGCGCGAGGGTGTCGAGCAGTCCGGCGAGCCCTTCCAGTGCGAAGTACTCGGTCTGGACGGGCACGATCACGCGGTCCGCGGCCACGAGCGCGTTCACCGTGAGCGGGCCGAGCGAGGGCGGGCAGTCGAGGATCACGAACGAGAAGCGGCTCGCGACGCGCGCGAGGGCGTGGCGCAGGAGGTTCTCCGAGCCCGGCTGCCGCGGGAGCTCGACGTTCGCGCCCGCGAGGTCCGGGTGCGACGGGAGGACCTTGAGCCGCTCGATCGCGGTGGGAACGAGCGCCTCTTCGGTGTCGGCGAGGCCGGAGAGCACCGAGTAGACGTTCGGTTCGCCGTCCTTCGGCAGGCCGAGGCCGACGGTCGCGTTGGCCTGCGGATCGATGTCCACCAGCAGGGTCTCGTACCCCGCCTCGGCGATGCAGGCAGCGACGTTGACCGCGGTCGTCGTCTTGCCGACCCCACCCTTCTGGTTGGCTATGGCGTAGATCGTCCCCATCGCCTCGCAGGGTACGACGCTCGGCAGCGCGGCGTTCCGCGAGATACCCGCAGTTTGGGTCCGAACTGCACCGCCCGTGTGCCGGAAGGACCCAGACGGTCCCGGCCGGACAACGCTCAGGCCGTCAGGGGGCGCTTCCGAGCCATGCCGGCCCGCCGCGGGAACCGCGCGGGGGTCAGCGACCGCTTCGCGTAGACGTACAGGTGGCGGTGCTCTGCCCCGCGGCGGGCGGGCACAACGACGATGTCCACGGGCTCGAGGCCGACCGCTGCCGCCGCAGCGCGACCGTCGGCCTCCTCCACGTCGTCACGCGACCCCTTCCACGCCACGAGGTGTCCGTCCAGTTCGAGTAGCGGGGCCGCGTACTCGACGAGCACCGACAGGGACGCGACGGCGCGGGCCGTCACGAGATCATGCGCCTCTACGCCCTCCGGCCACTCCTCCGCCCTGGCGTGGAGGGCGCGGGCGTTCACGATGCCCGCTGCTTCGGCCGCGCGCTCGATGAACGCGCACTTCTTGCCCACGCTCTCGACGAGCGTGACCGTCGCCTGGGGGAGGGCAACGGCCAGCACGAGGCCCGGGAAGCCGGCTCCGGCGCCGAGATCTGCGATTCGGGTGGCGCCCCGCACCGGCTGCGCCGACAGCCCGTCGAGTGCGTCGGCAATGTGGACCTCGACGGCTTCGGCCGGGGCGGTCACGGTGGTCGGTGCCGTCGGATCGCTCTCGAGGGTGTCGAGCAGGGAGCGGAGCGGTCGGCGCGCGCCCTCAGGCAGGGCGAACTCCTCGACCAACCCGACCAGTCGCCGCTGCAGCTCGCTCATCGGGGCTCGTCGGCGCGTTCCACGTGAAACCTCCGAAGCGCCGCCGCTGGCTGTTTCACGTGAAACAGCCCCGGGTCAGGGCGCTGCCGCCGGAGACACGACGAGACGACGGTCTCCGCCCTCGCCTTCGGAGTGCGTCTCCACGTCCTCGCGGTCACGCAGAAACTCGTGCACCAGGCGGCGCTCGCTCGCGCTCATCGCCTCGAGCGGAACCGGGCGGTCAAGACGGCACGCTTCGTCCGCCGCTTCGTCGGCCTGGCGCTGGAGCACCTCGCGGCGGCGTTCGCGATACCCCTCAGCGTCCACGACGACGCGGCGCTGCTCACCGGTGAAGGTGGCGACCGCACGTTGAGCCAGGTGCTGGACGGCGTCGATGGTCTGGCCGTGCCGGCCGATGAACAGGCCGAGGTCCTCACCGGACACGGTCGTGATGAGCGCACCGTCCTCCTCAACCGTGTCCACCTCGGCGTCCGTGAGCCCGAGTGCGTCGACGATCAGGCTGACCATGTCGTCGAGGATCGCCTCCTCCGTGTCCTCGGTCTCGCTCATCGGCGGCGTCCGGTCTTCTTCTTCTTCTTGCGCGGGGACGCCGGCGGCGGACCGGACCGCGCCGCGGGCGCCGAGCCGTTGCTCGGCTTGCTCGGCTTGCTCGGCTTGGTCGTCTTCGCGCTCGATCCGTTGCCGGGCACGGCACCGACCGCGACCTCCTCCTTCTTCTTGCCGAACATCCCGCCGAAGTCGATGGGCTCGGGGTTCGGGATGTCGCCGGGTCGACCCGGCACCGACAGGCCGACCGAGCGCCGAACGAAGTACTGCTGGAAGACGGTCCACACGTTCGTGGTGATCCAATAGAGCAGCAGTCCGGCGGGGAAACCCAGGATGAAGAAGACGAACACGAACGGCAGCGCGAGCATGATCCGCTGCTGATTCTTGTCGGTCATGGTCGTCGACATAAGAATGCTCGAGGCGAGCTGCGAGAGCACGTAGGCGACGATCAGGATCGCGAGCACGCTGCCGGTGGCGGCGGCCGTCAGATCGGGGATGAACCAGAATGCGGCCGAGCCCGGCTGGATCTGCTCGCAGGTGACGTCGTTGAGGTTCATGCCGGCGAAGGGGCCGCCCGGGGCGATCGCCGTGCCGGCGTCACAGATGTCCTCCTTGAGATCCGCGCGCAGCATGTAGAAGAGCGAGATGAAGACCGGCATCTGCGCCAGCAGGGGCAGGCAGGAGCCGAAGGGATTCACCTTGTGCTCCTGGTAGAACTTCATCATCTCCTGGTTCAGGCGCTGCTTGTCGTCGCCGTACTTGTCCTTCAGCTTCTTCATCTCCGGCGCGAGCTTCTGCAGCGCGGCCATCGACTTGAACTGCTTGAACGTCAGGGGCAGGAGGATCGCCCGGATCGTGACGGTCAGCAGGATGATCGAGGCGCCCCAGCCGACCCCGACGGTGTCGTGGAAGAACAGGAGCACCTGCTCGAACACGTCGATGAGCGGCTGGAGGACGTTCGCGGAGACGAAGGGCATGGAGGGCACTCAGCGGTGGGAGGGGGTGGCCCGGAAGAGGGTCTGCGAGTCGACGGGGTCATACCCGCCGTGGCTCCAGGGATTGCAGCGTAGGAGCCTCCATCCGGCAAGGACGACACCACGAAGTATGCCGAACCGCTCGACCGACTGCGACGCGTAGGCAGAGCAGGTCGGCTCGTACTTGCAGCGGCGCGGGAGCAGGGGTGAGATCAGCCGCCGGTAGAGGTGCACCGGCGTGAGGACGAGCGCTCGCAGCCCGCCCATCAGCCTGTAGGCTCGGCGTCGGGGGCGGCCGGTGCCGGGCTCGCGGGCGCGACGCCCGGGAGCTTCTCGATCAGCTCGGCCAGCGCCGCGTGCACGCCGGCGAGGCCGTCTCGCTCGGCGAGCTCGTGCGCACCCGGGCGGGCCACGACAACGACGTCCTGGCCGGACGGAAGCCGGCGCGCCTCCGTGGCGAAGGCCTCGCGCAGCAGCCGCTTGACGAGGTTGCGCTCGACCGATCCGCCGACCTTGCGGGAGACGGACAGGCCGAGCCGCGCGTTGTCCCCGAGCTCGGGAGCGGCGTTCTGGTCCCCTCGCGGGAACACATGGAG
>JACDAP010000064.1 GCA_013695395.1 Solirubrobacterales bacterium | reverse complement strand
GGACCTGCACCCGGAGGCCCGCGCGGTCGCCGAGCGGGTCGTCGCCGAGCGCGGCGCCCGGCTCGTGGTCGCGCCCGCCGCACCCCCCGCGGGCCTCCAGCTCCGCGCTGCGGGGAGCTTCCAGCGCACGAACTTCGCCCTCGCCTGCGCCGCCGCAGAGGCCTTTCTCGCGCCGGCGTGTTCCCAAAGCCACGACATAGGTGGTTTGGGGAACACGCCGACCGCTTCCGTGCTGGATCCAGGCGCGGTCAGGCGGGCGGCGGCCTCCACGCTCGTTCCCGGCCGCTTCGAGACGGTGGGGGAGCGGCCGCTGACGATCCTCGACGGCGCCCACAACCCCGCGGGATTCGTCGCACTCGCGCACTCGCTCCGGGAGATCCTGGCCGGGAGGGAGCTCGTCGCGGTGCTCTCGGTGCTCGACGACAAGGACGCCGCGGCGATGCTGGGGGAGCTCCTGCCGCTGTGCACCGCAGCGATCGCGACCGCGAACGCGAACCCACGCACGCTCTCCCCGGCCACGCTCGCCTCGCTGGCCGCCCAGGTCGCGCCCGCGTGCACGACTCGGGTGCAGGCCGATCCGCGGCGCGCACTAACGAGCGCGCGCGATCTCGCCGGGCCCGGAGGCGTGGTGCTCGCGACCGGCTCCCTCTACCTTCTCGCCGATCTCAAGCGGCCCATCGGGACCGGCCCAGGGTCGACGCTGTGAGCGAGGACGGGCCGAGCGTCCTCAAGATGATCGCGGCCGTGGCGATCGTCGTCGCGACCGTGATCCTTCTCTTCTTCGCGGTCGGCTACGTCCTCGGCAGGGTCTTCCTGTAGCGGCACGAAGTACGCTGCATCATTCTCATGGCGCTCCCCATCGCAGTCTTCGGGATCAACTCCGACGGCCTCAACCTGGCCCTCAAGCTGTTGATCCTCCTGCTCGTCTTCGTCTACCTGGCGCTCGTGTACTACACGTACACGGACGCCCGCAGGCGGATCGCCGACCCGATCGTGATCGGCTGCGCGACCGCGGCCTCGCTCTTCCCGTTCGTCGGGACGGTCATCTACATGATCGTCCGGCCGCCGGAGTTCCTCGACGACGTCCGCGAGCGCGAGCTCGAGATGCAGGCCGCCGAGGCGCGACTGCATTCGCTCGACTACTTCCTCTGCCCGCACTGCGACTACCAGGTCGAGAAGGACTTCCTGCGCTGCCCCAGCTGCACGCGCAAGCTCAAGGACGCTTGCGGCACCTGCACCAAGCCGCTCGACCCCGAGTGGAAGCTCTGCCCGTACTGCGAATCGGCGATTCCCGGTGTCACGCCGCCGCCGAAGCGCCGCCGTCGCCGCCAGGTCGAGGAGACCGCGGTCAGCGGCGACGGCTGAGCCGTGGACGCGCTGCTCAAGCAGCTCGCTGAGGCCTCCATGGCCGTCGGAGAGGCCGAGGACGCGCTCGACGAAGGCGCGAACACGACGGCGCGCGACCGGCTCGACGACGCCGCCGCCACGCTGGCCGACCTGCGCGAGCGCTGGCCCGAGCTGAGCGGCCCCGAACGCACGCTGGTCGGGAAGACCGCGGCACCGCTGAGGTCCCGGCTCGACGCCGCCGAGGCCCGGCTGCCGAAGCTCTCAGCGCTCAGCCAGGCCCCGGTCGAAGCCGACCCGGAGGACGAGCAGGAACCGGAGTTGGACGCCCGGTAGCACTACTGCTACCGTCGGCCCATGACGACGATCCCGCAGAAGCAGCTGCGCAACGAGATCGGCGACGTGCTGCGGCGCGCCGAGGCGGGGGAGCGGTTCACGATCACCGTCTCCGGGCGGCCGGTCGCCGAGCTCGGGCCGACGCGCGACCGGACGTGGGTGCCCAGCGAGACGCTCGCCGCGCTCTGGGCGCTTCCTGTCGACGAGGACCTCGCGAAGGACATCGAGGACTTCGACGGCGAGTTGCGTGACCCGTGGGAACGCTAGCCCTTCTCGACACCTCGGTTCTCATCGCCAACGATCCGCTGCCCGACGGCTGGGACGCGGCGATCAGCACGGTCACGCTCGGAGAGCTCCACTTCGGTCTGCTGGTCGCGAAGACCCCCGAGGCGCAGTCGGCGCGGGCCTCCCGGCTCGGTCAGATCCAGACGCGCTTTCCCGACGCGCTCCCACTGGACGAGGCCGTCGCACGCGAGTGGGGAGCGCTTCAGGCGGCGGTCCGTCGCCGTGGCGGGAACCCGCGCGGCCGCATGGCGGACCTCGCCATCGCCGCCACCAGCATCGTCCACGGCGCGGTGCTGCTCACCCGCAACCTCGCGGACTTCGCGCTCGTCGCAGATCTTGTGAATGCGCGCGAGCCGTAGGCTGCGGCGCATGGAACGCACCCTCATCCTCGTCAAGCCCGACGCCTTCGCCCGTGGGCTGACCGGCGAGATCCTCGCCCGCTTCGAGAACAAGGGGCTCACGATCGTGGCCCTCAAGCACCTGACCACCCCGCGCGAGATCGCCGAGGAGCACTACGCCGAGCACAGCGAGCGTCCGTTCTTCGGCGAGCTCGTCGACTTCATCACCGGCGGCCCGCTTGTCGCACTGCTCCTCGAGGGCCAGGATGCGATCAAGGCCGCTCGCCAGCTGATCGGCGCCACCAACCCGCTCGAGGCCACGCCCGGCACGATCCGCGGCGACTTCGCCATCGAGATCGGTACGAACATGGTCCACGGCTCGGACTCTCCGGAGTCGGCCGCCCGTGAGACCGGCATCTGGTTCGGAGAGCTGTAGCGATGCCCAGTGGGGGCGAGCCGTTGATCCTCGCCTCCGCCTCCCCGCAACGGCGGGCGATCCTCACGCAACTGGGCGTCCGCTTCGAGGTTCGTCCGGCCGACGTGGACGAGCTATCCGTGGGGATTCCGGAGGAAGTCGCGCAGGCCAACGCCTCACGCAAGGCCTCCGTCATCTACGCCGACGCAGCCCCGGGGAGTCGTGTGCTCGGAGTCGACACCCTCGTCACGCTAGACGGTGAGATCTTTGGAAAACCTGCCGATGCGAACGCGGCCGCCACGACGCTCGGTCGGTTGGCCGGCCGGACCCACGAGGTGCTCTCGGGCATCGTGCTGCTCGGCGGCGGCTCGCGCCGGCCCGGGGGCGAGCGGATGGTCAGCACCCGGGTGAGCTTCCGGCCGCTCACGCCTGGGCAGATCGAGCGCTACGTCGCGACCGGCGAGTGGCGGGGCCGGGCCGGGGGCTACGCGATCCAGGAGCGCGGCGCCGCACTGGTCGAGCGCATCGAGGGCGACTACACCAACGTCGTCGGGCTGCCCGTCGCCGCGCTGATCGAGCTCGCCGGCGACCTGCTCTGAGCCCGTATCCACGATGATCGGCGGATCCGGGCTGAGCCCCCGCCGCACCGTGCCGCGCCCGCTCCGCCCCGGGCGGCGTCGCCCGGGTCAGCCGGGCACAAGCACCCGGGCGGCCAGGCGCACCCGCTCGGCCTCCAGGGCCGCCCGCTGCTGCTCGGCCCGCCCGATCAGCCCCGCGAGGTCGAGCGTGGCGACTTCCGGCCACGCGTCCTCGACGGCCTCCAACGCGTGCAAGAGCGCGAGCTTGCCCGCGACGCCGAGGGCCATCGTCTCCAGCGCCTGAAAGGTGCCCAGCTCGTCCTCTCCGGCAACGGAGAACTTCGCCCGGCCGACCTTCTCGGCCACCCAAGCGCCCGCCTCCTTGGCCGGGTTGCGCCCGACGTCGAGGCGCTCGACCAGTGCCTGGAGCGTGTCGCGGTCCTCCACGATCTCATCGGCGGTCCTCGCCATCGAGGCACCGAGGGGATGGCCCTCGTAGCGCTTTTCGAGTTGCCGCGCATGGTCACAGCCGAGCGTCGCGCCGGCGAGGTGGTCGTTGAGGTAGATGCGCAGCGCCGCGCGGCTCACGTTCGGGTCTCCATGGTCCGAAGGTGCCCGCGGGGCGGGCACCCTACACCCTCACCACCCCGGCTGGTCGCGCAGCGGACCGCCCACGTACATCCCGCACCGCACCGCCCCGACGACGGACCACGGCCGACGGCGCCTAAAGGCTTCATGAAGCAGGGAAATCTCGGGTGCAACGGCGCTCGCCGGGGCACGGCCGCGGGCCGAGCCTCCGCTACACTGGCGCCTCGCTCGGGGCCCTGAGTCTCACGCGGCTCTCCGCCGCCCGCGAGCGAAACCTGCGCATGGGCTTCTTCAGCTACCTCACCGGCTTCGGCGGCCGCGACATGGCCGTCGACCTCGGCACCGCCAACACGCTCGTCTACGTCCGCGGGCGCGGCATCGTGCTCTCCGAGCCCTCAGTGGTCGCGATCGACTCGCGGACGGGGGAGGTTCACGCCGTCGGCATCGAGGCCAAGCGCATGCTCGGCCGCACCCCGGGCACCATCTCGGCCATCCGGCCGCTGAAGGACGGCGTCATCGCCGACTTCGACGTCACCGAGGAGATGCTGCGGCACTTCATCCAGAAGGTGCACCAGAACCGCTGGGCGCATCCGCGCGTCGTGGTCTGCGTGCCCTCGGGCGTGACCGGGGTCGAGAAGCGCGCCGTCGAGGAGGCCTGCCTGAGCGCAGGCGCCCGGCAGGCATACCTGATCGAGGAGCCCATGGCCGCCGCGATCGGCGCCGGCCTGCCCGTCGGGGAGCCGACCGGCTCGATGGTCGTTGACATCGGCGGCGGCACCAGCGAGGTCGCGGTGATCTCGCTCGGCGGCATCGTCGTCTCGCAGTCGATCCGCGTCGGCGGCGACGAGCTCGACGAGGCGATCATCAACTACGCCAAGCGCGAGTACAAGCTCCTGATCGGCCAGCAGACGGCCGAGGAGGTCAAGCTCGAGATCGGCTCCGCCTACGTCATGGAGGAGGAGGTCCAGGCCGAGATCCGCGGGCGCGACATGGTCTCGGGGCTGCCCAAGACCGTCGTGCTGACCAGCGAGGAGATCCGCGCGGCGCTCGAGGAGCCGCTCGCCCAGATCATCGACGCGGTCAAGGAGACACTCGACCGGACGCCGCCCGAGCTCGCCTCGGACATCATGGACCGCGGGATCATGCTCGCCGGGGGAGGCTCCCTCCTGCAGGGGCTCGACGAGCGGCTGCGCGAGGAGACCCAGATGCCCGCGCACCTGGCCGAATCCCCCCTAACGTGCGTAGCGGTCGGCTCCGGGCGCTCGCTGGAGGAGTTCGAGGTCATCCACCGCGCGAACAAGACCTCCCGCAACGGCCGCAACCGCGCCCGCCGCTACTAACCGCATCTCGTCACACCGCTGACGGTGGGCGACACGAGAACGAGACTTCGGAGTACCTCTAGGAGATGCAAGACAAGACCATCAGGCGCAGACGGCTCGCCCTCCTGGCGGTCGTCGTCGGCTCCCTCCTGCTGCTGACGGTCTCCTTCGGGGACGGCTCCGGCGGCGGCGTAGGCACCATGCAGCGCGGCGTCTCCACCGTCCTGACCCCGATCCAGGAGGGGGCGAGCCGGGCGCTCAAGCCCGTCCGCGACGGGGTCGGCTGGGTCGGCGACACGCTCGACGCCAAGGGCGAGAACGAGAAGCTCAAGGCCGAGCTCGGCGAGGCCAGGCGCAGGGGGGCCG
Source organism: Solirubrobacterales bacterium (assembly GCA_013695395.1). Taxonomy (GTDB): domain Bacteria; phylum Actinomycetota; class Thermoleophilia; order Solirubrobacterales; family Solirubrobacteraceae; genus Paraconexibacter. The sequence goes on along the minus strand of JACDAP010000064.1, from coordinate 1,122 downwards.
ACGACGACGAGCTCAAGAGCGAGAACGACCAGTTGCGCGGCCTGATCGACATGAACGACCGCCTCCAGATCCAGGATATGGGCCTCGTCGCCGGCCGGGTCATCGGCCGCTCGCCGACGGTGCTCAACCAGGAGATCAAGATCAACCAGGGCTCCGGTCAGGGCATCGAGCTCGGCCAGCCGGTCATCAACGGCCAGGGGCTCGTCGGGACCGTCAGCACCGTCGGACCGAACTTCGCGCTCGTCCGCCTGGTCACCGACGCCGACTTCGGTGCCGGCGCGAAGATCTCCGGGAGCAAGGTGACCGGCACGGTCGTCCCCGCCTCCGGCTCGCCGCGCGAGCTGCTCATGCAGTACACCGAGGGGCGGGTCAACGAGAACCAGATGGTCATCACGTCCGGCACGAGCGACCCGGAGTTCGCCTCGCCCTTCCCGCCCGGCGTGCCGATCGGCAAGGTCACCGAGATCGAGGACCCGGGCTCCGACGACCAGCTCGTGCGCGTCAAGCCGTACGTGGACGTTCGCAACCTCGACTTCGTCGAGGTCGTCACCAAGCTCGAGGTGAGCGGCTGATGATGCACCCGGCGATCGCTCTCGGGTTGCGCCTGACCGCCCTCGGCCTGGTCGCCGGCGTGCTCCAGGTCTCCGCCGTCTCCCAGCTGACGATCTTCGGCACCAACGCCGACATCATGCCGCTGGTCGTCGCCTTCGTCGGGCTGCGGTGCGGCTCGGTGACCGCGGTGCTCTTCGGCTTCGCCTGCGGCCTGTTCGTCGACACCGCCGTGCTCGGCACGCTCGGGCTGAGCTCGCTGGTCTACGTCGCGGTGGGCTACGGGGCGGGGCGGCTGCGCGAGCTCCGTGACCCGCAGGGCGCGCTCGTGCCGGTGCTCGTCGGCTTCGTGGCCAGCGCCGGCGCGGCGTTCGGCTTCGCGCTCATGCAGTTCCTGCTCGGCGCCGAGGCCCCGGTCTCCTTCGAGCTCTTCCGCCAGCTCATCGTCACGACGCTCGTCTCGACGCTGCTCGCCGTCGTGGTGGCCGCCGCGGTGCGGCGCGCACTGCAGCCGGCCCGGGCGGTCGACCGTCGCCGCGGTGGCCGCGGTGGCCGCGGCGGCACCCCGTACTC
>JACDAP010000035.1 GCA_013695395.1 Solirubrobacterales bacterium | reverse complement strand
GGCAGATCGACCTCACCGAATGGCAGCTTCACACGACCGCCCTCGACAGTTGCGGCCATGAAGTTCATCGCCGGCGAGCCGATGAACCCGGCCACGAACAGGTTGGCCGGCGCCGCATACACCTCTTCGGGCGTGCCCACCTGCTGGAGCCGGCCGTCGGCCATGACCGCGATCCGGTGGGCCATGGTCATGGCCTCCACCTGGTCGTGGGTCACGTAGATGATGGTGGTGCCCAGCCGGCGGTGCAGTTGCGAGATCTGCGAGCGCATCTCGACGCGCAGCTTGGCGTCCAGGTTGGAGAGCGGCTCGTCCATCAGGAAGACCTTCGGGTCGCGGACGATCGCCCGACCCATCGCCACCCGCTGGCGCTGCCCGCCGGAGAGGTTCGCGGGCTTGCGGTCGAGGTGGTCGGTGAGGTCGAGGATCTTCGCCGCCTCCTCCACCTTCTTGTCGATCTCCGACTTGTCGACCTTCTTGAGCTTCAGCGCGAAGCCCATGTTCTCGCGCACGCTCATGTGCGGATAGAGCGCGTAGTTCTGGAAGACCATCGCGATGTCGCGGTCCTTCGGGGCCTTCCCGTTGACGACCTGATCGCCGATCGAGAGCTCCCCATCGGTGATGTCCTCGAGGCCGGCGATCATCCGCAGGGCGGTCGACTTCCCGCAGCCGGAGGGGCCGACGAGGATCACGAACTCACCGTCGGCGACCTCGAGATCGATCCCCTTCACGGCCTCGAACCCGTCCGGGTAGCGCTTGGTGACCTTGTCGAGCTTGATGGAAGACACGGGTTATCCCTTCACGGCGCCGGCGGTGAGGCCCGCGACGATTCGGCGTTGGAAGATGAGGACCATGATCACGATGGGGATGGTCACGACGATGGCGGCGGCCGCGATCGAGCCGGTCGGCGCCGAGAACTGGGAGGCCCCGGTGAACGAGGAGATCGCGGCCGGGACGGTCTGCGCCTTCTCGGTCGAGGTGAGCGAGATCGCGAAGACGAAGTCGTTCCAGGCGAAGATGAAGACGAGGATCGCGGTGGTGAAGACGCCGGGGGCGGCGAGCGGGACGATGATCTTGCGGAACGCCTGGAAGGGCGTGGCGCCGTCGACCTGCGCGGCCTGCTCGAGCTCCCACGGGATCTCCCGGAAGAACGCGGAGAGCACGTAGATCGCCAGCGGGAGCGTGAAGGTCATGTACGGGATGATCAGCCCCTGCCAGGTGTCGAAGAGGCCGAGCGTGCGCCACAGGTCGTACAGCGGGCCGACGACCGAGATCGGCGGGAACATCGCGATCGCGAGGGCCGCGGTGAGGATCACCCGCTTGCCCGGGAAGTTGAGGCGGGCGATCGCGTAGGCGGCCATCGCCGCGAGCGTCACGGCGATGATCGTCGCGATGGTCGCGATGCCGAGCGAGTTGATGAGCGCCTTGGTGAAGACGTCGCCGCCGCTGCCGGTGAAGATCCCCGTGTAGTTCTCGAAGGACCACTTGGCCGGGATCAGCCGGCCGTCGGTCACCGTGTCCGAGCTCTTCAGCGAGAGCGACAGGATCCAGGCGACCGGGAAGAGCGCGGCGATCACCACGACGAGGTTGACGCTGAACCAGCCGAAGAGCTTGTCGGTCGAGCGGTCGGTCATCTCAGCTTTTTCCCGTCTGCTGGTCGAGGTTCGCGCCGAGGAGCTTCACGAAGACGGCAGCGATGATCACCACGCTGAGGAAGATCAGCACCGAGACCGCGGAGCCCAGGCCGAGGTTCAGCCGGCTCAGGAGTGTGTTGTAGCCGAGCACCGAGACGGTCTCCACGGAGCGGTTCGAGCCGTTGTTGGAGAGGATGAAGACGGTGTCGAAGATCCGGAACGCGTCGAGCGTGCGGAAGAGCAGCGCGACGAGGATCGCCGGTTTCATGAGCGGGATCGTGATCCGCCAGAAGCGCTGCCAGGTGCTCGCGCCGTCGACCTTCGCGGCTTCGTGGAGCTCGTCGCTGACGAGCGCGAGACCGGCCAGCAGCAGCAGCGCCATGAACGGGGTCGTCTTCCAGACCTCCGCGAGGATCGCCACGACGAAGGTCGAGATCGTGGAGGTCTGGGCAAGCGGGTCGGTGCCCTCCCCGATCAGGCCGACCGAGCGCAGGACGTCGGGCATGAAGCCGCCCTCGGCGTCGGCGAAGGCCAGGCGCCAGGCGAACGCGGCCACGACGGTGACGATGCCGTACGGGATGAGCGAGGAGGTGCGGATGAGGCCGCGGCCGAAGATCGCCCGGTGCATGGCCAGGGCCAGGAGCATGCCGAGGACGAGCTCGATCGCCACGGAGACCACCGTGAGGATGAGCGTGTTCTTGACGTCGTTCCACCACAGGCTCGACGTCAGGACGGTGACGTAGTTGGAGAGTCCGATGAACTCGGACTGATCGGGGAAGCGCAGGTCGCTCTTCTGCAGCGAGAGCCAGATCGCGCGGCCGATCGGGTACGCGGTGACCAGCAGCATCACGATCGCGGCGGGCGCGCACAGCAGCCAGCCGAGCTTGCGCTCCGCCCGTGCCCGCTCGGAGAGCTTGCGCTTGCCCTTCGGCGCCTCGAGCCGTCCGGGATCCTCGGCCTCGGCCGCGGCGGGCGTGGGGGCGGGCGTGCTCACAGCAGTCCCTCCGATTTGAGTGCCTTCTCGATCTTGTCCTCGAGCTCCTCGCGGGCCTCCTCGCCCTCGATCCGTCCGGGCGGCGAGAGCGTCGTGGCGACGGCGAGCGAGAGGTCCGCGTAGGCGGGGGTCTGGGGCCGCACGGCGCCGTTCTCGATCTGCTTGCGGATCAGGTCGGCGAAGGGATAGTCCTCGCGGAAGGTCTCGTCCTCGTAGACCTTCGCGATGGTCGGCGGGAGGCCGCCCTCGGCCGCGGCGACCTTCTGGTTCTTCTCGTTGCGCAGGCACTGCGTCGCCGCGAAGGCCTCGTCCTTGTTCTTCGAGAACGCGCCGACACCGAAGTTGAAGCCGCCGATCGGGGCCTTGCTCGGCTTGCCCTTCTCGACGGCGGGGTAGGGCGCCCAGCCGATGTCGTTCTGGAACTTCTCGGAGACGTCGGCGGCCGACGGGTAGATGAAGGGGTAGTTGACCTGGAAGGCAGCGTCGCCGGCCTCGAAGGCGATCCGGTTCTGGTCCTCCTTCTGCGAGGAGAGCGACGGGTCGGCGGCCTGGGAGTTGGCGAGCTTCGCGATGATGTTCGCCGCCCGGGTCCATGACGGGCCGGGATCGGCTTCCTGCGGGCCCTTCAGGATCTTGCCACCGGCGGACTCCACGAGCGAGTTGAACCAGACGGTCATGCCCTCGTAGGCGGCGCCCTGGATCTCGATGCGGCCTGCCTTGTCCATCTTGGCGGCGGTGTCGATCAGCTCGTCCCAGGTCTCCGGCGGCTCGCCTTGGACGAGCGACTTGCGGTACCAGAGCAGCTGCGTGTTCGAGTTGGCGGGCGCCGCGTAGAGCTTGTCCTGGTAGGTGGCGGTCTCGTACGGGCCCGCCAGCGACTCGTCCTTGATCTGCCGGGCGAGGTCGTCCGGCCACTGCGCCGCCCAGCCGGCCTCGGCGAACTCGGCGGTCCAGACGACGTCCATCGACATGATGTCAATCGAGGAGTCCTCGGCCGCCAGGCGCCGGACGAGCGACTGGCGCTGCGTGTCGGCGTCGTTGGCGAGCGGCTGGAAGGAGATCTCGTACCTGCCGCCCGAGTCCTTCGTGCAGCTCTCCGCCGCGCTGCGGAACGAGCCAGACGGCTCGTTGTAGGCCCAGAACTGCAGCTTGACCGGACCCCCGGCGGACTGGTCTCCGCCGCAGGCGGCGAGGACGAGAGCGGCGTACGCCGCGATGGCTCCTGCGGTGACCCAACGCATTTGACAGCCTGTTTATCCACTGCGCGCGAAGTTCACACCACCTGAACAAACGTTCCCGAGCCAGGATTCAGAAGATCATCGGACCGACTACTGGTGCGATGAAGAACGGAGCCGGTCCACGGCTGTTCACGCGGCCGCTCAGCGGTATTGACCGCCACGCCGACGGCCCCACGACGGAAGCTGAGGACGCCGTCGCGCGCGGAGAGCTCCTCGACCGGACCGACGAGCCCGCGCCGCAGGGCGATGAGCTCGCGCGTGTGGGCCGCCGGGGATCCCGGGTCCTCTCGCTGGCGCTCGGCGGACCCCGACGGAGGCACGACCACGTCGAGCCACGGCGCCCCGGTGGTGAAGCCGTGGTGCGGCGGCTTCTCGGTCCACGGCATCGGGTGGCGGAACGGGTCCCGGCCGGCACGGTCGTACGGTGGAGCCTCCGCGGCGCCCGCGGGGCGGCCGGGGCCGTTCCCCAGCGCCAGCTCGTCTCCCTGGAACAGGAAGACCGGGCCCGGGAGCGCGAGCAGGAGCAGCGCCGCAGCGGCGACGTTCTCCCGGCCGATCCGGTCGGCCAGGCGCGGGAAGTCGTGGTTGGAGAGCACCCAGGCGGGTTTCCCGGTCGCGAGGCCCGCACGGATCCCGGCGGCCAGCGCCTCGGCCTCCCACGCGGAGAAGAAGAGCTCGAAGCAGAAGCTGGCGTCGAGGGGGCCGAGGTAGGGGCCGTGACGATCGCACGGCAGCCCGATCTCGCCCACGAGGAACGCGTCGGCCCCCGCACCGCGCCGGAGGGCGCGCAGCGGCTCTTCCACCCCGGGCTGGTCGGAGGAGTGCACGTGCTCGAGCGTCTCGTAGTCGGTCTCGCCGGCGAGCAGGCGCGGGCGCGTCGCGGGTGGGTCGTCACGGAGCTCGGGATCCTTCAGCAGCTGCTGCAGGGCGTCGAGGCGGAAGCCGGCGACGCCCTTGCCGCGCCAGAAGGAGAGCACCGCGGCGAGCTCCCGCGCGACCTCCGGGTTGCGCCAGTCGAGGTCGGGCTGCTCGGGATAGAAGGAGTGCAGGTACCAGCCGCGTCCGTGCCGGTCCTCGGTCCAGGCGGGGCCGCCGAAGTTCGCGCGCCAGTTGTTCGGCGGCCCGTCGACCGGGGACCAGACGTAGAGCTCCGGCCGCTCCCGGAACCAGGGGTGCTCGATCGAGGTGTGACAGGGGACGATGTCCAGGAGCAGGTCGATGCCGCGATCGGTCGCTTCGCACGCCAGCCGCTCGACGTCCTCGACCGTGCCGAAGGAGGGATCGACCCCGCGGTAGTCCGCGACGTCGTAGCCGCCGTCGGCCATCGGGGACGGGTTGATCGGCGAGAGCCACAGGGCATCGACGCCGAGCCAGGCCAGGTGGTCGAGGCGTGCGGTGATCCCCGCCAGGTCCCCGAGTCCGTCGCCGCCGGAGTCGGCGAAGGAGCGCGGGTAGACCTGGTAGACGACCATGCCGCTACAGGTCGACGGTGCGCCCGTCGGCGAAACCGTCACCGGCGACGATCGTGTCGATGACCTCCTGCGGCACGGCAGCGTCGGAAGTGATGACCATGACCGCGCTCGTGCCCTCCTCGCCCTTCGCGTGGCCGACGGCGGCCGACTCGATGTTCACGCCCGCCTCGCCGAACGCGGAGCCGACGCGCCCGACCATGCCGGGCTGGTCGGCGTACTTGAACAGGGCGACGTGCTCCTCGAGCTGGAGGTTGAAGCGCTGGCCCCAGGCCTCCAGGAGGTGCGGGCGGTTCTGGCGGCCGACCACGGTGCCGACCACGCGGGTGGCCTGCTCTCCGGCGACCACGGTGACACGCATGAGGTCAGCGAAGTCGCGGGCGCTCGTCCGCTTGGACTCGATCACGGTGATGCCGCGGTGCTCCGCGACGGAGGGGGCGTTGACCGCGTTGAGCTCCTCCTCGGTCTTGCCGCTGAGCACCCCGAGCAGGACGCTCACGCCGAGCGGGCGGGTGTCGCGCTCGCCGATCCGGCCGAGGTACTCGACCTCGACGCGGTCGATGCTCTTGCCCTCCACGAGCGCCGTCGCGAGCTTGCCGAGGTGGCGGGCCAGCGGCTCGAACGGGCCGAGCACCTCGCGGTCCTCCGCGGCGACGGCGGGCACGTTGACCGCCGTGGTGACGGTCCCGCCGGTGAGCGCGGCGACGACCTGCTCGGCGGCCTGGTAGCCGGCGCGGTCGGTGGCCTCGGCGGTACTCGCCCCCAGGTGCGGAGTGACGACGACCTGCGGGTAGGCGAAGAGCGGACTCTCGGTGATCGGCTCGGTCTTGAACACGTCGAGTGCGGCGCCTCCGACCTTTCCGGAGTCCAGCGCGGCGACGAGATCCTCCTCGACGATGAGCGGGCCGCGGGCCACGTTCAGGATCCGGACGCCGTCCTTCATCTTCGCGAACGCCTCGGCGTTGAGCCAGCCCTCGGTTTCGGGGGTCTTCGGCAGGTGGACGGTGATGAAGTCGGCCACCGCGTAGACGTCGTCGGAGCTCTCGGCGTGCTCGACGCCCATCTGGGCGTACCGGTCGGCGCCGACGAACGGGTCGAAGGCGATGATCTTCATGCCGAAGCCCTGCGCCCGCTGGGCGACGAGCTGGCCGATGCGGCCGAAGCCGAGGATGCCGAGGACCTTGTCCTGGACCTCGATCCCGGAGAACTTCGAGCGCTCCCACTTCCCCGACGTGAGGCTCGCGTGGGCCTGCGGGATGTTGCGGGCCAGGGCGAGCAGCAGCGCGACGGTGTGCTCGGCCGCGGTCACCACGTTCGAGGCCGGCGCGTTGGCGACGATGATGCCCTTGGCCGTCGCGGTGGGGACGTGGACGTTGTCGACGCCGACGCCGGCCCGGCCGATCGCCTTGAGATTCCCCGCGTCCTTCAGGACCTCCTCGGTGAGCTTGGAGGCGGAGCGGATCAGCACGCCGTCGTACTGCCCGAGCTCCTTCGCGAGCTCACCGTCCACCCAGTCGGTCTTGACGGTGACGTCGAAGTGCTCCTTCAGCAGGTCGATGCCGGAGGCGCCGATGTTCTCGGCGACGAGGACCTTGGTCATGACTGAGCCTCCACGACGACGTCGATACACGCGGTGAGCGCCTTGACGTCGTCCGGGTCGATGGCCGGGAACATGCCGACGCGCAGCTGGTTGCGTCCGAGCTTGCGGTACGGCTCGGTGTCGAGGATGCCGTTCGCGCGCAGGGTGGCGGCGACGGCGGCGGCGTCGACGTTCTCGTCGAAGTCGATCGTGCCGACGACGAGCGAGCGCTTGGCCTCGTCCTGCACGAACGGGGTCGCGAAGCTCGACGCCTCGGCCCATGCGTAGAGGTGGCTCGAGCTCTCGGTGGTCCGGCCGACCGCGTACTCGAGGCCGCCGTTCTGGTTCATCCACTCGACCTGGTCGGCGAGCATCAGCAGCGTCGCGACGGCGGGGGTGTTGTAGGTCTGGTTCTTCTTCGAGTTCTCGAGCGCCGTGGTGAGGCTCAGGGACTCGGGGATCCAGCGGTCGGTGCTCTGACCCAGCTCGGCGATGCGCTCCTGCGCGGCCGGGCTGAGCAGAGCCAGCCAGAGGCCGCCGTCGGAGGCGAAGCACTTCTGCGGGGCGAAGTAGTAGGCGTCGGCCTGCGCAGCGTCGAGCGAGAGGCCGCCGGCGCCGCTCGTGGCGTCGATCAGCACGAGGGCGTCGGTGTCGGGGCGCTCCACAGAGCGCATGACGCCGGTGGAGGTCTCGTTGTGGGCCCAGGCGACGACGTCGGCGGCCGGGTCGGCCTGCGGCTCGGGCGCGTCGCCGGGCTCGGCCTTGATGACGATCGGGTCCTTGAGGAAGGGCGCGCCCTTGGTGACCGTGGCGAACTTATTGGAGAACTCGCCGAAGCTCAGGTGGAGCGCCTGCTCGCGGACGAGCCCCGCCGCGGCGGCGTCCCAGAAGGCGGTGGCGCCGCCGTTGCCGAGCGCGACCTCGTAGCCCTCGGGGAGGCTGAAGAGCTCGCTGAGCCCGGTGCGCACGCGGCCGACCACGGACTTCACCGGCTTCTGGCGGTGGCTCGTGCCCATGACGGGTACGCCGTCGACCGCGGCGTTCAGCGCGTTGATCTGCGCTGGGCGGACCTTCGAGGGGCCGCAGCCAAAACGGCCGTCGGCGGGCTTGAGGCCCTCGGGAATGACGAAGTCGGTACTGGACGGCATGGGCGGATCCTCGCAGTTGGGGTCTCGGACGGCGGGGTGCCCAGGCGCGCGGCGGTCGATGCTTCGTCGGACGCTCCCCGGTGGTGGCTCCACCTCGCATGCGCCAGTCGCGCCGACACGGGGAAGCCTAGCGAACGCCCCCCAGGCGGCCGGGAGCCCGTGCCGACCGAGGCCCGGGGGCCACCACCATCTTCCAGCCACCCCCAGGCCGGGGTGAATGCCCCTTCAGGTCCGCCGACCGGGCCTGAAGGGACATTCATCACGACCGCCGCCTTGGTGCGACGGCAGAGGAAGTGTGGAGGAACTCACCTGCACCGCGCAGCAACGATCCTCGAAGGGATACGAGTGGAGCATCGCGGACGACCCACCCAGGTCGCACGGCCCTTGGGGAGGTGATGCCCGCCTCCGCCACGTCTCTGTCCACCCCACGGATCACGCTCGGCCGTCTGGCCGCCGGGCTCGCCGATGAGCAGCGCGGCGTGATCGCCCACCGGCAGCTGCTGGCGCTCGGCTGGAGCCGAAGCCGCGTGAAGCGCGCGACGGCGGACGGGCGCCTGGTCCCGGTGTGGCCGGGCGTGTACGCCCACGGCCACCGGGTGCTCACCCGTGACGGCTGGCTGGCCGCCGGTGCCCTGGCCTGCGGGGAGGGGGCTCTGCTGACCGGGCGTGCGTCCGCCGCCGCCCGCGAACTGATGCCCGCGATCTCCACGATCGACGTGGTCACCCCCGGCCGCTGCGGGCTGAAACTGCCGGGGATCCGCGCACACCGCACACGGCTTAGGGACGAGGACCGGGACGTGCATCGTGGCCTTCCGGTCACCTCGCTCGCGCGGACTGCACTGGACATGGCGGCCCTCGGGCCGGCGGACCGGGTCGCGCAGCTTCTCGACGAGGCGCTGCTGGCCGGACAGTACGACCACCGGGAGATGCTTGAGCTCATGACCGGGTGCCGCGGGGCCAGGGGCATGGCCACGCTGCGAGCCGCAGTGGAGGGGCTCGGCGATGACGGGATCGTGTTCCGCTCTCGCCCCGAACGGCTCGCGCGGGACCTGCTCCTCGGTGCCGGAATCGCTGCGCCACGCGTGAATGCCTGGTTCCCGACCCGTGCCGGGCACGGCCACGAGCTCGACCTCTGGTGGCCGTGGCTCCTGCTGAACATCGAGATCGACGGACCTCGACACCGTCTGCCGCACCGCCGCAGGCTCGACGCTCTGCGCGACGCTGACCTCCGCGGGTTCGGCGTCCTGGTGATCCGGATCGAAACGCACATCGTCGAGCGGGCGCCAGAGCTCGCGCTCGCACGGATGCTCGAGGCCGTGCACGAGGCCGAGCGCCGCCTCGGGTCCGCCGCGCGGACCTGAAGCGACATTCACCGTTCCGGCGGCTGGGCCCGAGGCCTTCCCGGACGCCCGGCCGTGGTCCCCGCTCAGAAGTCCGGGTTGATCCAGTCCATCTGGGAGCGGAGCTCCTTGCCCGTGGACTCGAGCTCGGTCCCCGCGCCCTCTTCGCGCATCCGCTTGAAGTTCTCCTGGCCGGCGCGGTTCTCGGCGATCCACTCGCGGGCGAACGTGCCGTCCTGGATCTCGCCGAGGATCTTCTTCATCTCCGCGCGGGTCTCGTCGGTCACGACGCGCGGGCCGCGGGTGTAGTCGCCGTACTCGGCCGTGTTGGAGATCGAGTAGCGCATGCCGGCCAGGCCCTTCTCGTACAT
>JACDAP010000014.1 GCA_013695395.1 Solirubrobacterales bacterium | reverse complement strand
GGGATCCGGTCGAGAACGCCTCGCTGCTGCCCTGGCTGACCGGCACGGCCTTCGTGCACTCGGTGATGATCCAGGAGCGCCGCGGGATGCTGAAGGTGTGGAACGCCTCGCTGATCCTGGGCACCGGGATCCTCGCGATTCTCGGCACGTTCCTCGTGCGCTCCGGGATCCTCGACTCGATCCACGCCTTCGGCGCCTCCACGCTCGGCATCCCGTTCGTGATCTTCATCGGCGCGCTGATCCTCGGCTCCGCCTACCTCGTGGTCTCGCGCCGGGAGACGCTGAAGGCCGAGCACCGGCTCGACTCGCTGCTCTCACGCGAGGCCGTCTTCCTCTTCAACAACCTCGTGCTCGTCGCCCTGACGTTCGTGATCCTGTTCCTCACGTTCTTCCCGCTGATCGCCGAGGCGCTCACCGGCACCAAGCGGGCGATCGGGCCGCCGCTCTTCGACCGGTTCGTCGTGCCGCTCACGATCGCGCTCGTGTTCCTCTCCGGGGTCGGCCCGGTGATCGCCTGGCGCAAGGCGAACGCGGAGAACGTGCGCCGGAACTTCCTCGTGCCGATCAGCGCGGGCGTGACGACGCTCCTGGTGCTCGCGCCATTCGCGTATGAGAAGCCGCTCGCGCTCGCGATGTTCGCTGTCGCGGGCTTCGTGCTCGGCACCGTCGGCCAGGAGCTGTGGCGCGGCGTCGGCGCCCGCCGCGCGATGAGCGACGACTCCGTGCCCCGGGCACTCATCTCGCTCGTGGCCCGCAACCGGCGGCGCTACGGCGGCTACACGATCCACGTCGGCATCGCCCTGCTCTTCGTCGGCGTGGCGGCCTCCTCCGCCTTCCAGAACGCGACCGACGAGCGCCTCGCGCCCGGGCAGAGCGCCACGGTCAACGGGTACCAGGTGACCTATGAGAAGCCGACGGGTGAGCTCGTGGTCCGCAACGGGCGCCTCGAGCGGATCGAGTTCGGCGCGGTGCTCGCGGTGTCCAAGGATGGCGATCCCGTCGGAACGCTGCGCCCGAACAAGGGCTACTACCCCGTGAACGCGCCGATGGCGCCGATCCGCTCGGCCTTCGAGGGGGAGGCGACCAGCGAGGTCGCGCTCGACGCGGGCCTGCGACGCGACATCTGGACCGCGGTCGCGCCCGACCTCTCCGGCATCCGCAGTGAGATCGACAACCGCGACAAGGTGCTCGTCGAGGCCGCACGGCAGGCCGGCGCGAGCCTGGACCCCGCCCGCTTCGCGCAGATCCGCCGGGTGTACTTCGAGGAGATCCTCAAGCGCTACATCGACGCCCCGCCCCCCGCGACCTTCCGGCTGATCGTCTCGCCGATGGTCACCTGGATCTGGCTCGGGGCGCTCCTGACCTTCCTCGGCGCCCTCATCGCCCTGTGGCCGGCGTCTCATGGCGACCGCGCCGTGAGCCGGGCCCGCGCCGGGTACCAGGGCCGCGTGGCGCGCGAGCTCGGCCGCGCCTGAGCGGGAGGACGACGAAGTGCGCCTCGCCGATGCCGTACGGGTGAGCCAGTGATGGTGGTCGTCGCCGTCGTGGTCGTCTTCGTCCTGATCGTCCTGCTCGTCGGGCTGCCGCTGCGCGCCGGCCACGCCGAGGCGGCCGATGAGCGCGAGCGACGTGACATCGAGGCGCTCGAGGAGGCCAAGCGCGCGAAGTACCGGGAAATCCGCGAGCTCGAGCTCGACTTCCGGACCGGCAAGCTCACCGAGACCGATTTCAAGGCGCAGGACCGCGATCGGCGGGCCGAGGCGGTCGAGCTGCTGCGGCGCCTCGATGCGCTGGGCGCGGGGCCACCCAAGGCCGGCCGCGCCGCGGCCGACGAGCCGGTCGCCGATCACGCCGCCGGTTGACGCGCGGGGACCAGCCCCGCCGCTACCATCGATCCCACGATGGAAACGATCTTCTCCGTGATTCAGCTGTTCTTCTCGGTCACCCTGATCCTGCTCGTGCTCATGCACTCGGGCAAGGACGCAGGCCTCTCGGGCGCCTTCGGTGTCGGCTCGGGCGCCGGCAAGCTGAGCGGCGGCTCGATGATGGAGAAGAACCTGAACCGCTACACGGTCCTCATCGCGGTCCTGTTCGTCCTGAACACGATCCTGCTGCTCAAGTCCCCCTGGGAGTAACGAGCGCGAGCTCGGGCGAGCCGGAACCCGGCGGCCCGGAGCTCGATCGCCCTCAGACGGTCGCGGCGGCCAGCCCGTACTCGACGCCGGTGAGCTCCTCCGAGACGCTCCAGAGGCGGCGGGCGATCTCCTCGTCCCGAGCTTCCGGCACGGCCTGGACCTCGGTCACCGCGCCGCGGAACTCCTGGAAGCCGTCGGGGCCGTAGAACTCGCCGCCCTTGACTCCGATCGCCGTGGCTGCGTGGAGCTGGGGGAGGGCGCCCTTGTCGGCGCCCTGGGCGATCACGCGGTTGCCGAACCACATCGCGAGCTTCGCGATGCCGGTCGGGCCGGTGGACTGGAGGTTCGTGTTCGAGTAGCCGGGGTGGGCGAGCAGGCTCTTCACGGGTGAGCTCGCCGCGCGCAGGCGCCGGTCGAGCTCGAGGCCGAAGACGGCGTTGGCCATCTTCGACTGCTGGTAGGCCTTGCGCGGCGTGTAGCCCTGCTCGAGCTGCAGGTCGTCGAAGTGGACGTGACCCGGCTTGTGCTCGATCGAGCTGACCGTCACCACGCGCGGGTCCTGGCCCTTGCTGAGCGCGTCCAGGAGCAGCCCGGTGAGGGCGAAGTGGCCGAGGTGGTTCGTGCCGAACTGGAGCTCGAAGCCGTCCGCGGTCGTCTGCGGCGGGGTCATCATGATCCCGGCGTTGTTCACGAGGAGGTCGAGCCCCGGATCCTCCTCGGTGAGCTCGGAGGCGAAGGCCCGGATCGAGTCGAGCGAGGAGAGGTCGAGCTCGCGGACCTCCACGTCCGCGGTCGGGATGTCCTCGCGGATCCGAGCCATCGCCTGCTCGCCCTTGCTCGTCGTGCGCACCGCGAGGACGACCTTCGCGCCCTTGCGGGCGAGCTCGGTCGCGGTGACGAGGCCGAGCCCCGAATTTGCGCCGGTGACGACGGCACGCCGCCCGGTCTGGTCGGGGATCTGCGCGGCGGTCCAGGAGCTCATGGCCCTGACGGTACTCAGCCACGCTCGCGGAGCGGCGGAGCGGCACGGATCAGGCGAGGCGTCCGAGCGCGGGACGCATCGACGACCACCGGCGACGCGTGGACGAAGCGGCCGCGCCGACGCCGAGGCGCTCGGAGCGCTGACGGACGAGCGCGACCAGGTCGAGCGTCGGGGTGAACGGGTCGGCGATCACCGTGCCCGCGCTCAGCGAGAGCGCGACGACGACACGGCCGTCGAGCAGGCCGAGCAGTAGCGGGTCCTCCGGGACGCGGGCGCTGTCGAGCCCCGCCAGGCGGGTGAGGCTCTGGGCGTCGCTCTCGTCGGCGAGGCGGATGGCGATGATGGTGTCTTCGAGGTGGCTCATGAACGGAACGGTGCCAGGCTCGCGCCATCAGGTCCAATGACATTGCGGTGTGTCTCCTATAAGATTGCCTGATGCTTGACGTCCGCCGTCTCCGCGTTCTCCGCGAGGTCGCCGCCCAGGGTTCCTTCTCCGCCGCCGCGGAGGCGCTCGCCTACACCCAGAGCGCGATCTCCCAGCAGATCGCGGCGCTGGAGCGCGAGGCGGGCACGCGGCTGGTCGACCGCTCCGCCCGCGGGGTCACGCTCACCGACGCCGGTCGGGCCCTCGTCGTCCACGCCGAGGCGATCCTCTGCCGGCTCGACGACGCGGAGGCCGAGCTCGACGCGATCGCCGGGTTACGTGGCGGCCGGCTCCGGCTGACGACCTTCGCCACCGCAGGGGCCACGATCGTCCCGCGGGCGATCGTCGAGTTCCGGCGACGCCACCCCGGCGTCGAGCTCACGCTCGGGCCCGAGGAGCCCGACGGTGGGCTCGCCGTGCTGCGGGCGGGGGAGGCGGACATCGCGCTGACGGTCGCAACCACCTTCGAGCCGTCGCTGCCCGCGCAGGACATCACCTACACGCCGCTGCTCGAAGACCCGATGTACCTGATGCTCGCCGCCGACCACCCGCTCGCCGCGCGGTCCCGGCTGCGCCTCGCCGATCTGGTGGACGAGGAATGGATCCTCGGTGCCACGGCCCGCTGTCCCGACGGCCGCATCCTCGTGCGGGCCTGCCAGGAGGCCGGCTTCGAGCCGCGCATCGGCTTCCACTCAGACGACTACCTGGCCATCCAGGGGTTCGTCGCGGCCGGCTTCGGCGTCTCGTTCATCCCCGACCTCGCCCTGGTCGCCGTGCGCGACGACGTCGTGATCCGCTCGCTCGGGGCCAAGCCGCCGGTCCGCGTCGTGCACGCGGCCACGCTCGGGGGCTCCTGGGAGTCCCCGGCCAAGGCGGAGATGCTGAGCGTGCTCGCCGAGGTCTCCACCGAGTTCGAGAGCAAGCGGACGGCGCTGGCGCTCGCCGGCTGACTGCCGTGGAGCCGCCTCGTTCCGTCCGTCAGCTCAAGCAGCCCTACGGTCCCGTGTTCGTCGTCTTCGCCTTCGTCGGCCGGTACCGCTCGGCGGAGGGAACGAGGGTGCCGGAGTAGCGGGCACCTCCGGCGACGAGCACCGTCCCATCCTCGAGCAGGGTGGCGGTCTGGTGGGCTCGTGCGGTGCGCTGGGAGCTGCCACTCCGCCAGCGGCTGGTGCGGGGGTCGTAGATCTCGGCGCGGGAAAGGGCGCCGCGGTCGCCGAAGCCGCCCGAGATCAGTACCCGGCCGTCGGCGAGGGTGGTGGCGGTGTGGAACCCGCGGGGGATGCGTGCCGCGCGCGTGTAGGTGAACCGCCCGCTTGAGGGGTTGTAGCGCTCCACGCGCTTGGTGAAGCCGGGGGCGCGGTCGCCGCCGCCCACGATCAGCACCTTGCCGTCGGCGGTCAGGGTGGAGGTGTGGTTGACGCGAGGGGTCCGCAACCGGCCGGTGGTGTGCCAGCGGTTCCTGACCGGGTTGTATATCTCCGCGCTGTTCCGGAACCGCTCGGCACGATTCTGGCCGCCGGTGACCAGGACGCGACCGTCGAGCATCAGGACCGCCGCGTGGTGATAGCGCGAGGTTCTCATCTTCGCCGCGGAGGACCAGCGGTTGGTGGCGGGATCATAGAGCTCGGCCCGGTCCAGGGCCGGCACGCGCTTGCCCAGACCGCCGGTGACCAGGACACGACCGTCGGGCAGCAGCGTCGCGGTGTGGTTGTTGCGGGCGGTCCTCATGTTGCCGGCGGAGGACCAGGTGCCCGTGGCCGGGTCGAAGAGCTCGGCCGACGCCAGGAAGCCCTTGTCGAGGTTGGCGCCGCCGGCGACCAGCACCTTGCCGTTGCCCAGCAGGGTCGCGGTCTGGGCGAAGCGGGGGGTGCGCAAGCGGCCGGCGTTGTTCCACGCGCGCTTGACCGGATCGTAGAGCTCGGAGCTCGAGAGGAAGCCGTCGTAGCCGAATCCGCCGGTGACCAGCACCTGGCCCTGCGGCAGCAGGGTGGCGGTGTGGAACTCGCGGCTGGTCCGTAGCCGATCCGCCGACGACCACTGCCCGCTGCCGGCCGCCACCGCCGTCGCGGCGAGCAAGGCCAACGCGGTGGCGGCGAGAGCCCAGCTGCCACCGAACCACCGCGCTCTGCGGGACGGAACGATCGCGGAGAGACGGCGAAGCATCGAGTGAGCGTACGCGTCGCCGTCCAAGCGCGCTCCGCTAGCCAGGTGGCGAAGACCGTCGCGGGCGATGGACAGAGCGACCTACTATGTCGGCCATGGCGCGATCACCATCTCGATCGACAAGCGGATCGACACGCGGCGGCGCGATCCGCCGTCGCGTCGGAGCGCTCGTCGTCGTCGCCCTCGGTCTGGGGATGGTGCTCGGGTGGGCGATCTTCGGCCGGGACGACGGCGGCGACAGCTCGACGGACGCGCGGGTGACCTCGCCGACGGCAGCGCGCGCCGTACCGAAGGTCGCCCTCGGCAGATCCACCGACCTGTCGGTCCTCGGCGTGCGCGTGGCGAAACCGGCCGGATGGAAGCTCACGCAGCAAAGTGGCGTGGCGAAGCTCAGCACCGACGACGGAACGGTCTCGCTCGCGGTCTCCAACGCAGGCGAACCGAATCAGCAGAAGGAGGTCCGTCGGTTCGAGCAGGCCGAGCTGCTGCGCCTGTTCAAACCGGCGCGGGTCATCGGCCGCCAGCGCGGAAAGGTCGGGCCGTTGCCCGCCTTGAGCACCGAGATCACCGGCACCACCAAACAGGGCCGCCAGCTGCGCATTCTCACCACCGCCGCCACCACGGAGCACCGCACCTACAGCGTCCAGGTGTTCAGCACCCTGCGCCCGCCGCCGCGCCGCCTCTTGGAAGTGCAGGCGATCCTCCGGTCCTTCCGCTTCTCGAAGCCGAAGTCATAGCGAGCGGCCGGCGTCGCAGGTCAGCAGCGCCCCGCAGGTCACGAGGATCGCCCCGCAGAACCGCAGGACCGCACCCAGGGAGCGATCGCCGACGCGCACGGCCGTCAGGGTAACCGGCGGCTGGTGGGCGGGACGGCGGTAGCCTGCGGTCATGTTTGGGGGCCGGTCGGCACAACGTTCCAGCGCATCGTCGAGGCAGCGATGATGGTCGCCTCGCGCCGGGCAGGATTGGTCCTCGCGGTTCTCCTCCTGGGCCTCGAGGTGGGCGCCGCGTCGGCGCTGGCCGGTCCGTCGCCGCAGCGAACGGTGCGCGTCCGCTCGGGTGACGAACCGAACCGCGCCAGCAGCTCACCGCGGGTGTCCGCGACCGGCCAGGTGGTGGTCTTCGACTCCCGGGCCAGCAACCTCGGACCAGCGGATCCCAACGGGGCGGTGCGCGACGTGTTCCTCTTCGATCAGAACAGTGGCCGGATCGTGTCCCTCTCCAGCACCACGGACCCGAAGGGCCCCAATGGCGCGTCGTTCGCGCCGGTGCTGAGCGCCGATGAGCAGGCGGTCGCCTTCGTCTCACGCGCCTCGAACCTCGTCGCCGATGACACCAACGGGGATGACGACGTGTTCATGCGCTCGTCGTCCGGCCTGGAGCGGATCTCGGTCGGCGTCGACGGCGCGCAGGCCAACGGCGACTCCACCGAGCCCGACGTGTCGGGGGACGGTCGCTTCGTCGCCTTCACCTCCACCGCGGACAATCTCGTCGCGGATGACCCCAACCGCCGCTCTGACGTCTTCGTGCGCGACCGCCTGCGCGGCACCACCGTGGCCGTGAGCGTCTCGCGCGCCGGCGTGCCGGCCCGGGGAGCGTCCAGCGGCGCGGCCATCAGTGAGGACGGGCGCTACGTGGCGTTCACCTCCACGGCCGATCGGCTGGTGCGCGGCGACCGCAACAAGGTGGCTGACGTCTTCGTTCGCGACCTGGTGGCCGGCAAGACCACGCGGGTCAGCGTGTCGTCCGGTGGACGTCAGCAGAACCGGGCGGTGGCCAAGCCGTTCTCCCCGGTGAGCGACATCTCTCGCGACGGGCGCTACGTGGTCTTCGACTCGGACGCCACCAACCTCGTGCGCGGGGATCGCAACCGTTCCACCGACGTCTTCCGGCGCGATCGCAAGCGCCGCACCACCACGCGGGTGAGCATGGCCACCACGGGGCAGGAGTCGGACAACGACTCGTTCTCCCCCGCGATGTCCGGTGACGGGCGCTACGTCACCTTCGCGTCGTTCGCCGAGAACCTCACACCCGACGATTCGCCACGGGAGGACGTATTCGTGCGGGACATCAAGCGTCGGCAGACGGTGATGGCCACCGTCTCCTCGCGCGGACGGCCACGGGCCTCCGAGCGCGTGCCCCAGCTGCTGCAGCGCCCGTCGATCAGCGACGACGGGGCGACCGTGGCCTTCGTCTCCACCGCGAAGAACCTCGTCGCCAAGGACCGCAACAAGGCGCAGGACGTGTTCCTGCGGCGGCTGACCCCCGCCCCGACCGCGGTCGCCTCGTCGCGCGCCCAGCTTCGCGGTGGCCGGCTGGTCGTCGCCTTCTCCTCTCCCAACCCGCGGGCCGGCCCGCTGTTGTGCCGCCTCAACGATCGACCGAAGGCGATCTGCCCGCTGGGACGGGCGCTGCTACCCACGCTCCGCGGCGGGCGCCATCGGCTCGTGGCCTTCCCCGGTGGCGCGGGCTCGTGGTACGCCACGCGTCCGGTGCGGGTCCGGATCACCATCTCCGCGGGCCGCGCGCGGATCAAGGTGACCAACCCGTTTGACGTTCTGCGTTGAGTGTCGGCTGGTCGCCGGCTTGCGCGCGAACACCGGCACTAGGCAAACCGCCGGTGCATCGAGTAGGTTCTCGCGGAGTTCGGGCTTCCACGGCACGAGCGGCCCACACCACGAACGGGATAATCAGCATGCGCGCGCTTCGAATCATCACAACGTTGGCCGCCACCGCCGCGGGATTGCTGATGGCACCAGCGCTCTCTCAGGCGGCACCGGCCTGTCCCACGAAGGTGTCAGGACGGGTCGCCCCTGACCAGGCGAAGTGCGCTCGCGCCGTCGCTGCCCCCCGGGCGGCGACGAAGTTGCGGGCGATCACACCCACGCCGCAGACCACGCCGCCGCTGCACGGCACCAACCCGCACGGGCAGGGCACGGTCGCCGTCGTGGACGTGAACCCCGATCCCAACCGGCCCTACAGCGGTGACCCCACGGGCAGGACCGACAACGAGGACATCATCGTCGGCCGCTCACGCGGCGAGCAGCGTGCGGATGGCACCTACCACGGGCACATCACCATCGCCGCCCTCTTCGGCAACGAGATCATCGGCGTCGACACGAGCCCCGGGCAGACGCGCGCCGGCCCGCTGGACGCACTGCAGCAGGGCCTCTTGGACCCGCTCTGTGACGGCTCGGGGATGCAGATCTGCCTCTCCGCGGTCACCGCCGACTCCACGACCACGGACACCGGATCGACCAACCGCTTCAGCACCGCTCGCGCGACGCTCGGGGGAGCCGCCAACGGCGTGGACGTCGGCGCCGCCGAATCCGAGGGCAACATCTCCAGCGACGGCACCTGCCAGACCTCGGTCGGCTCCAGCCGGGTGGCCAACGCGACCGTCGCGGGCATGGTGCTCGCCACCCTCTCCGAGTCCAGCTCCACCTCCAAGGCCTGCAACGACGGCACCCCGCCGACGCAGACCAACACCTCCCGCGTGCTCGGGCTTGGCGGCACAGGCGTCCCGGTGCCGGCTGCGGGCTGCGCCGACGGCACTCCCGACACGGAGACGGGCGTGCCGCTGCTGCTGCCGATCGTCTGCAACGCGGATGACAGCAGCAACGGAGGCGAGAACCAGGCCCCGGCGCCGTACGGCGTACGTGAGGCGCTCGACGTCTTCCTGCTCGCGGTCGGGACCACCCAGGCCGCCAAGATCACCACCGCCGCCGCCGAGTCGGTCGCCGCCGCCCCGGCCCGGGCTGTCGTCCCGCCGGCGACTCCGCAATGCTCGGACGGCGTCGACAACGACGGTGACGGGAAGATCGACTTCCCGAATGATCCGGGTTGCTCCTCGGCCTCCGACAACTCCGAGGCCGACAGCGGCAGCGGGGCGATCGCCCAGTGCAGCGACGGCAAGGACAATGACGGTGACGGGAAGATCGACTTCCCGAATGATCCGGGTTGCTCCTCGGCCTCCGACAACTCCGAGGTCGACACCGCCAACACCGGGTCGACCGCCCAGTGCAGCGACGGCAAGGACAACGACGGTGACGGGAAGATCGACTTCCCGAACGATCCGGGCTGCTCCTCGGCCTCCGACAACTCCGAGGCCGGTGACGGCTCCGGCACCGCGGGCGACGGCTCCGGCACGGAGTGCAACGACGGCGTCGACAACGACGGTGACGGGAAGATCGACTTCCCGAACGATCCGGGCTGCTCCTCGGCCGCCGACGACTCCGAGGCCGGTAGCGGCACCTCCGCCGGTGTCGGGAGCCTGCCGTTGACGGGCATCGACCTGGGGACGATCCTCCTGCTCGCCTTTGCCCTCGGCGGGGCCGGTACCGGCCTGCTGCTCCTGGCCCGTCGCCGCGGAGCCCTGGTCTGACCGGATGGTGCGTCCGGGGGGTCTCTCCCGGCGCACCATGACGGAGCCGGTGATCTACCTCGAAGCGCGAGCGGTTGGGTCGCGAGCGCCGGCTAGCGTACGGCGGGTGGGGCGGCTGCCGCGTCGAAGTGGGCGGCGAGGTCGGCCGCGGGCATCGGTCGGCCCGTGTGGAAGCCCTGGGCGTAGTCGACGCCCCACGCGCGCAGCTGCCCAAGGGTGTGTTCGTCGCCCACCCATTCGGCGATCGTCTGCTTTCCCAGGCCGCCTGCGACGCGCACGATCGACTCGATGACGAGCTCGTCGGTGCGGGTGCGCGGGCTGCGGATGAAGTCGCCGTCGATCTTCAGGAAGTCGGCGGGTAGATACTTGAGGTAGAGGAAGGAGCCGAAGCCGACGCCGAAGTCGTCAAGCGCGAAGCGGCAGCCAAGCGCGGTGAGTGCGTCGGCGAAGCGACGTGCCTCGTCGAGGTTGGCTATCGCTGCTGTCTCGGTGACCTCGAGAATCAGCCGTGACGGATCGACGCCGGTCACGGCGATACGGTTGGCGATGAGTCGCGGCAGTTCAAAGTCACCGACCGAGCCGCCGGAGACGTTGACGGCCAGGCTAAGCTCTCGCCCGGCCGAGCGATGCTCGGCGAGCATCGTGATTGCGCGGTCCATCACCCATCGGTCGATTTCATGGATGAGGCCCAGGCGCTCGGCGACCGGGAGGAATTCCCCGGGCGCGATCTCCTGGCCGTCGTCGCCCTGCATCCGTAGCAGGAGCTCGTAGCGCGAGCAGCCGCCGGTGGCGAGGTCGACGATCGGCTGGCACGCCAACAGGAACGCGTCGTTGTCCAGAGCCGCGCGGATACGGTGCTCCCAGTCCACACTTTTGGTGGCCGGGGATGAGCGCAGGGCTGACGCCAGGGCCACTCGGTCCCGGCCGCCATCCTTGGCGGCGTACATCGCGCGCTCTCCGGCGGCACGTAGCTCATCGCTGTCGGCGTGGTCGTTCCGCGACACCGCCACGCCGATGCTGGCCGTGGTGCGCAGGACGGTGCCGTCGATGAGCAGGCTGTGATGCCGCACCGCCTGCAGGATCTCCTGTCCGAGTTGTGCGGCGTCCTGCTCGTCGGCCTGTGGCAGGAGCACGGCGAATTCATCGCCGCCGAGGCGGCCGAGGACTTCGCCCTCGCGCACGCGCTTTCTCAAGAGCCGCGCGACGCTGCGTAGCAGCTCGTCTCCCGCCGGGTGGCCCCGCGAGTCGTTGACGTACTTGAGCCCGTCGAGGCCGATCACGACGATCGCGCACGTCGCGCCGTAGCGCTCCGAGCGAGCGACCTGCATCCCGAGCTCCTCCGCCCAACGTCGGCGGTTGAACAGCTCGGTGAGCGCGTCGCGCTCGGCGGCGTGCTGGAGTTGCTGCTCAAATCGCTTGCGCTCGCTGATGTCTCGAGCGATTGACGAACCGCCGATGATCTGCGGCCCGTCGCGGACCGGCGACAGCGCCAGCGAGACGTCGATGATGCGCCCGTCGATGCGCTGGCGCTGGGTTTCGTAGTGGTCTATCCGTTCATCCGCGAGGATGCGCTGCCGGGCACGGCGCTCGTCATCCCGGCGGGCGGGTGGCACGATGACGTCGGTCTGCCTGCCGAGGATCGCACTGGCGGACCAGCCGTACAGCCGTTCGGCACCGGGGTTCCAGCTCGTGATGCGGCCGTCGCGATCGAAGGCCATCACGGCGTCCTCGGAAGACTCGATGATCGACGCAAGCCGCGCGCGGGCCTCGCGGGCACGCACCTTGTCGGTGACGTCCTCGCAGACGCCGACCATCCGCAGGGGTTGTCCGTCGCGGTCGCAGATCATCTCGCCCTGCGTTCCCATCAGGAACACACTGCCGTCGGGCCGAACGACCCGCTTGACGTCTTCGAACGGCTGGTGATCGGCAAAACACCGGTGGTTGCGTTCGTCGACGGACGCGCGGTCATCCGGGTGCACGCGCGAGAGGAAGTGCTCATAGGAGAGCTCCACCGAATCCTTCGCCAGGCCGTAGATCCGCCACAGGCCGTCTGACCAGCTCACCACGCCCTCGGCAATGTCCCACTCCCAGGAGCCGATCCGCGCAAGCTGCTCGGCCTCGACGAGCCGACGGCGGCTACGCTCCAGCTCGTCCTGGACGCGACGCCGATGCGTCACGTCGCGGACCACGACTCCGATCACCCCGGCGTCCGCGTCGATCGGTGAGAGCGACACGTCCACCGGAATCGTCACGCCATCGTCGCGAATCGCTTCGACGTCGGTGCGGGGATGCAGTGTGTCGGGCGCGCCGGCCAGCGCAGGCAGCAGCGCGGACAGCTCGCGACCCTCAAGCGACCCGACTTCTGCACCGAACAGATCCTGCGCCCGCGAGTTCACCCTGACGACGTGCCCACGCTGATCGACGGCGAGGACAGGGTCCGGTGCCCATGCCAGCAAGCGCACCATGATCGAATCGGTACCCGTCGGAGCACTCCGCTGCGTGCGTGCCTGCGGACGGTTCACACGAGAGAGTATTCGCACAATGCACTCCCCGTGGCAAGCACCATTCGTCCATACCGCGGGCTGCCGAGCCCCAGCCTGGCTCACCCAGACCAGAACGCAGAAACCCCCGCATGGGTGCGGGGGTTTCTGTTCCATGCGCCGAAGAGGACTCGAACCTCCACGAGTGTTACCTCACAAGGCCCTCAACCTTGCGCGTCTACCAATTCCGCCACCGGCGCGTGGGGTGGGCGATGGTAGCGCGCGGCGGCTCGATGGCGCTGGGCCCTTCGCCCGATTTGCGTTCCGTCCACAGGGCGCGATAGCTTGTGCGAACACATGTTCGACCCACTGCCAACCAGCACCCGATCCGCGGAGGCGACACGCTGATGGACCTCACCAAGCGCCAGCAGGAGATCTTCGAGTTCATCAAGGGCTATAGCCGCAAGCACGGCTACCCGCCGACCGTGCGCGACATCGGGAAGGCCGTGGGGCTCGCATCGTCCTCGACGGTGCACGCGCACCTCGCCAACCTGGAGAAGCTCGGGCTGCTGCGGCGCGACCCGACCAAGCCGCGGGCGATCGAGCTGCTGGACCGCGTCTCCGAGAGCGTGGTGGAGAACGTCCGCTCGCTCGTCGCGCCTCCCGGTCTCCCGGTCGTCGGTCAGGTCGCCGCCGGTGCGCCGCTCCTAGCCGAGGAGAACATCGAGGAGTACGTGCAGGTGCCCGCGGTGGCCGGCGGTGGCGGGAACACCGGCGAGTACGTGCTCCGCGTGCGCGGGGAGTCGATGATCGACGCCGGGATCCTCGAAGGCGATTACGTCGTCGTGCGCCCGCAGGACACCGCGAGTGACGGTGAGATCATCGTCGCGCTCGTCGGAGAAGAGGCGACGGTGAAGCGGTTCTTCCGCGAGAGCGACCACATTCGCCTCCAGCCCGAGAACGCGACGATGGAGCCCATCCGCTCGAAGGATGTCCAGGTCATGGGGCGCGTCGTCGGGCTCTTCCGGAGCGTGTCCTGATGGCGACGCTGTTGCGGGAGATCGAGCGGCCGGCCTTCATCGACGCTCCGCACGCGGGGCAGCTGTCGCTCGCCGGCCCGCTTGCTCCGGCCCGAGCGCGGGAGGGCGGCGACGGCACCGGACGCGCACCGCTCTCCGAGCGGCTGCGGTGCGAGCAGGCCGCCGGCCTCGACACCACCAAGCGTTCTCGGACGACTGTGCTGCGACGGGGCGGTGAGGCGACGCTCGACGAGATGCTCGTCGGCGCCTGGGAGGGCCTGTCGGTCCACCGCCCCGTCGCGTGCCCGGTCTGCTCGGGGACGATGGCGCCGCGCAGCGAGGCGGCGGGCGGCGCGTGCGGGGACTGCGGTGTGCAGCTCCGGTAGCGCTTCGCAGGCAACGCCGGTCGGCGGTCGGCTCCACACCACACCCGGAAGGGCGAGGTGCGGGTCAGAGCGCGAGCCCGATCAGCAGCGCCGTGCCCAGCAGAGCGACGATGTGCACGCTCTGGTCGATGGCGATCCAGAGCGGGGAGCCGAACGGCGGCTCGACCTTCTTGACGTTCTTGACGTACGCCAGCAGGAGGCGCCCGTCGTCCTGGAGGTAGTGCGGGAGGAACGTGGTGAGCACCACCGCGAGGACACCCAGGACGCCGGTCTCCGCGCCGATCCAGACCAGGGCGGGGACGTAGGCAAGGACGTACGTGCTCAGGTGCGAGAGCAGGGCGCGCCGGCATTCCGCGTCGGGTCCCAGGCCCCCGACCTTCTTCACCGCCTGCCACTGCGTCTGCAGGATGAAGTCCCCGCCGAGGTGGCTCACGACGAGCACGATGAAGAGATCGCTCCAGTCCATGCCCGGCGAGCGTACTCCGGAGTACCCGTCCGACCGCGCAGGCGGTACGGTCAGCGGGCAGGTCAGGCAGCCGCGGGGGCTTCGGCCCTCGAGGAAAGTCCGGACACCACAGAGCGAGGTGGTCGGGGAACCGACCCGGGGAAACCCGCGGGAAAGTGCCACAGAAACACACCGCCGATGGCGCACCGGTTCGCCGGGGCGCACAGGCAAGGGTGAAAGGGTGCGGTAAGAGCGCACCGGCGTCGTGGTGACACGGCGGCCAGGCAAACCCCACCTGGTGCTAGGCCAAGCAGGACCGCTTGCAGGCTGCTCGCTAAGGTCCAGGTAGGCCGCAGAGATGGATGG
>JACDAP010000001.1 GCA_013695395.1 Solirubrobacterales bacterium | reverse complement strand
CCGCGACCCGGAGAAGGCCAGCGACGAGGACTACGTCAAGGCGAAGTACGAGGAGGTCCGCCAGAGCATCCAGCACGGGATGGACGCCCTCGCGCGGCGCCGCACGTTTCCGATCTTCGGCTGAGGCCGGCTCACCCCTGTGCGGCCTTCACCCAGTCCCTCAGCGCCGCCGGCGTCCACGAAGCGTCGCGACCCTCACCGAGGCGACGCGCCCAGACGGATCACGTAGACCGACCGCGCGATGCACCGGGCCGGTGGAGCTCACGTCCCGCCGAACGCCCCGCCGTCCGACAGCACCATCGAAAGCTGTCCGGCGGCGCGCCTGTCGCGCGTTCTCGGACGCCTCTGCCTCGTTCATGCAGGCGCCGAGGCCCCCACGCACGGCCGGCCGCCACGTGTGTCTCTGCCAAGGGGCTTGTCGAAGGTTCCAGGTCGGCCGGTGTAGCGTTCTTTCCTGCTCTGTGGGGATCGACATGCTGGTGACGTGTTCGGAAATCTCTTCACGGTGCTCGACCGCACGGCCAGGTCGCGGCGTTGTGACGCGGTCGCTCTCTCCATCGACGGGGCTACGCGCACCTATCGCCAGCTCCGGTCACGCGCACTCCAGTTCGCGAATGCGCTTCACGCTCTCGGAGCCAATAAGGGCGATCGAGTCGCGGTCCTGCTGCCGAACGGCACCGCATGGCCGGAGGTCTTCTTCGGATGCGCTGCGGCGGGTGTGATCTGTGTGCCGGTGAACGTCCTGAACTCCGCGCGCGAGGTGGAGGCCGTGATCGTCGGATGCGGGGCCCGCTGCCTCGTGCTGGACGAGGGAGCAGCGGAACGGGTCGCGGACATCTCCGCGCTCCCTGAGCTCGTGGTCTCGGTCGGCCCCGTGTCGGTCAGCGGCACCATCGACTATGAGGCCCTGCTGAGCCGGGCGGCCGCCTCGCCGCTCCCCGGGCCAGGGAGCGGGGAGCTCGCCATGCTCTATTACACCTCGGGGACAACCGGTGCGCCGAAGGCAGCTGCGCAGACTCACGCCGGGATCCTCTGGAACGCGTTTCAGCAGGTCCCGGATTTCGGTCTCACCGACGGCGATCGCTACTTGTCGGTTCCGTCGTTCTCCTGGGCGGCGGGATTCCACAACCTGGTTCTCACTCTCTGGTGGCTCGGGGGCTCGTCGGTCGTGCTGCCGACAGGTGGCGTGAGGGTCGATCGAATCGCCCGCACGGCTGCGACCGAACACTGCACGCACACCTTCCTGGTCCCGACGCTGTTGAAGCAGCTGCTGGATGCGCCGGACCTGCTCGACGTCCTCCGCGCGAGCTCGCTGCGGTGGATCATCTCGGGTGCCGAGCCGGTGCCCACCACGGTCCTGGAACAGCTCAACGCGGAACTTCCCGGCTGCCAGGTCGTGCAGGGGTACGGCCTGTCCGAGTTTCCGACCGTGGCGACGATGCTGCAGACCGACGAGGCGATCTCGCACGCGGGGAGCGCGGGACGCGCGGGCTCCGTGACCCAGATGGCGATTCGCGACGCTGACGGCGCGATCGTGGAGAGCGGGGAGGGCGAGGTGCTGCTGCGCTCGCTGGCGACGATGAAGGAGTACTACCGCAACCCCGAGGCGACAGCCGAGGTGTTTCAGGACGACTGGCTCAACACCGGTGACCTCGGGCGGGTCGACGAGGATGGCTACCTCACGATCACCGGACGCAAACGTGACCTGATCATCTCCGGTGGCCTCAACATCTACCCCAAGGAGATCGAGGACGTGCTGTATCGGATCGACGGCGTGCTCGAGGCGTCAGTGGTCGGCGTGCCGGACGGTCGATGGGGTGAGGTGCCGGTGGCGGTGGTCGTTCCGGGGCCAGGCGGTCCGAGCGAGGACGACGTGCTCGGGGCGTTCGCATCGCTCGCCGGCTACAAGCGGCCGCGTTCTGTGCTGTTCCGCGACGAGCCGTTACCACGCACGGCGACCGGGAAGGTGCTCAAGCGCGACATTGCGCCGTGGGCCCGCGCTCAGTTGGAGTCCACGACATGAGCACCCCGCTTTCGGAGCTCTTCGATCTGACTGGGCGCGTCGCGATCGTCACGGGGGGAGCGACCGGTATCGGGCGGCAGATGGCGGATGCGCTCGCGGAGGCGGGGGCCGATCTGGTGCTGTGTGCGCGCGACGGCGAACGTTGCGCCGCTGCCGCCGCAGAACTGGCGGATGCTCACGGGGTACGCGCTGTAGGTGCTGCGTGCGACACGCGCGATCAGACGCAGGTGCAGGCCGTGGTGGACCGGGCGGTGGCCGAGTTCGGGCGGATCGACGTTCTCGTCAACAACGCCGGCACGACCTGGGCCGCGCCGCCCGAGGAGATGCCGCTCACGGGCTGGCAGAAGGTCATCGACGTCAACCTGACCGGTGTGTTCCTGTTCGCACAGGCTGCCGGCCGTGTGATGCTCGCGCAGGGCGCCGGACGGATCGTGAACATCGCGTCGATCATGGCGATGCGCGGGGCGCCAGCGGAGAGCATCGATGCGATCGCCTACAACGCGAGCAAGGGCGGGGTCGTCACGTTCACGCAGGACCTCGCGTGCAAGTGGGCGAGCCGCGGCGTCAATGTCAACGCGATCGCGCCGGGCTGGTTTCCATCGATCATGTCCGACAAGGTCTTTGCGGAGCGCAAAGAGGTGATCCTCGACCGCATCCCGTTGGGACGCTTCGGCAGCGAGTCCGACCTCAAGGGGGCGATCGTTTTCCTCAGCTCGTCCGCGTCGTCGTTCGTCACGGGCCACACGCTCGTCGTGGATGGCGGACAGCTGGCGCAGTAGTCCACAGGGTTTCATCGCGGTGCTCTGAGCTTCAGGCGGTGCCTTGGAGATCTTCCCAAACCGGTCCCGGGATCCGCTACTGGACGGACACGGTGTCCAAGAGGTCCTGGTACTTCTCGAGCGCCGCCACGCGGCGGGTCGGCACGTGGTCCGTCGGCACCGCGGTCGGTACGTACTCACGTGTGATCAGCTTCGCGACCGTGGCTTTGTGGACCTCGTCGGGGCCGTCGTAAAGCCGACCGGAGCGCGAGAACGCGTACATCTCCTGCAAGGGCATGTCCGTGGACAATCCGAGGGATCCGTGCACTTGGATCGAGCGGTCGAGGATGTCGTGCATCACCTTGGCGCCGTGGTACTTGATCATCGAGATCTCGACGCGGCTACCAGAGGCGCCCTCGCGGTCGATCTTCCACGCCGCGTGCAGCGTGAGCAACCTCGCGGCGGCGAGCTCGGCCGCGGAGAGGGCGATGAAATCCTGGATGAACTGCTTGTCGGCCAAGCGGCTTCCGTGCACGCTCATCGAGACCGCGCGCTCGCACATGTCGTCGAACGCTCGCCGGGCTACCCCGAGCCATCGCATGCAGTGGTGGATGCGGCCGGGGCCGAGGCGCTTCTGTGCGAGGAGGAACGCTCCACCTTCGGTGCCGAGCAACGCGTCGCGCGGTACTCGCACGTCGCGGTAGTGCACCTCGCAGTGCGTGTGTAGCGCGCCGCAGTGATGCGGGTCGTTCAGCAGCCCGAGCGGCCGCATCTCGACGCCGGGCGCATCGCTCGGCACGATGATCATCGACTGACCCTCGTAGGGATGCACGTCACGGTCGGTGACAGCCATCAGGATGTGAAAAGCGCTCCGATCGGCATTGGAGACGAACCACTTGCTCCCGTTGATGACCCACTCGTCGCCGTCGCGGACCGCAGCCGTCGTGAACTGCTTCGGGTCCGACCCCGTGCCCTGCTCGGTCATCGAGAAGGCGCTCAGGATCTCGCCCGCCAACAACGGCTTGAGCCAGCGCTCCCGCTGATCGTCGCTGGCGGCGAGCGCGAGGAGTTCGATGTTGCCCGAGTCGGGCGCCTGCACGCCGAAGACGGGTGGGCCGAGCTCGGACGCGCCAAGGATCTCGTGCACGAGCGCGAGCTTCACCTGGCCGAGACCGGCTCCACCGAGCTCCGGTCCGAGGTGGGCCGCCCAGAGGCCGCGGTCTTTGACCTCCTGCTGAAGCGGCCGGATGACGCGGAGGTAGGTCGCATGGTCGAGCGCGAGTGTCTCCAGCGGGAGGATCTCGGTGCGCATGAAGTCGCGGATCCACGTCAGGTCCGACTCCCACTCAGGATCCGTCGAAAAGTCCCAGGCCATCTCTTCCTCCTTGGTGTGGTCGCCGCAACGGTATGGGGCGCCACGTCGGCGGCCCGGGTGTCCGCTGCGCGATTTCGTTCAGGTGTCCAAAGCGCTCTCGCGCGAGCCGCGATCCGGCTTTGGGAATTCTTCCAAGCGGGTCGATTTCCGTGGGCGACTGCTCCCGTAGGCTCGGCGCAGTGTCCGAGGGGCGTTTCACGGCTCGCACGTGGACCACCGAACCCGGGCGGAAACCAGACTGCGCCTCTTCGGGCGCCCCCGTGAGGAGAAATCATGACTGATGAGGCAGCAGCCGCCGTCGCCACGCAAGGGGAAGCACCCCCGGCTTTCATCGGAAACACCATTCAGGTCTCCGTCGTCACCGACGACCTCTATCGGGGCATCGACCAGCTCGTCCCCCTCGGTATCGGGCCGTTCGCGGTGTTCCGCGTCACCCCCGAGAACTGCACCGAGATGCGCTACGACGGCAAGCCCGCCGAGTACTCGATGACCCTGGCGTTCACCACGACCAACAACATGATGTGGGAGGTCGTCCAACCGCACTTCGGACCGAACATCTACCAGGACTTTCTCGACGCCGGCCATTTCGGGCTGCACCACGTCGGTGCCGATATCGGCGACATCCCGTACGAGGAGCGCATCGCCGGCCTCGTGGAGCGCGGCTACACGGAGATCCAGGGTGGTGTCGCCTTCAACGGCGACGTCCCCTTCGCCTACTTCCACAACGGTTCGGCCGAAGCCCCGATCGTGGAGATCTTTCAGTTCCCGGACGGGTTCGATCCCCAGCCGGACGAGATCTACCCGGCACCGGCCGCGTAGCCGCTTCCCACCTCCGAGAGCGAAAGGCACACCATGGGTCTCACCCTGCAGCTGAGCGAGTACCAGGAGAAGTACCAGTACTTCAACTTCGAACGCCGTGACGGCATTCTCCAGGTGACGATGCACACGGACGGCTCCGATCTGGTCTGGGGCTTCGGCCCGGACGAGGAGTGCGGCTTCATGTTCGAGGACATCGGCCGCGATCCCGAGAACAAGGTGATCATCCTCACGGGCTCGGGCGACTCGTTCATCGACAACGAGGAGTTCGGGACGGGGGAGGCCGGGTCGACCGTGCCGGCGTCGGTCTGGGCGGGCGTGTTCGCGTTCGCCAAGCGCCTCCTGCAGGCACACCTCGACATCGAGGTGCCGATGATCGCGGCGATCAACGGGCCCGCGACGATCCACGCCGAGCTCGCGCTCCTGTGCGACATCGTGCTGGCGTCCGAGACCGCGGTGCTCGCCGATCAGCCGCACTTCCCGAACGGGCTGGTCCCAGGTGACGGGGTACAGGTCATCTGGCCGATGCTCATCGGCATGAACCGCGCCCGTTACCTCATGTTCACGGGCCAGCACCTCACCGCGGAGCAGTCACTTGACCTCGGCCTGGTCGCCGAGGTGCTGCCCAAGGACGAGTTGCTGCCCCGTGCCTGGGTGCTCGCGAACCAGTTGCTCGAGCAGCCGCCGCTGACGCTACGGCTCACGCGCTCCGTGTTCACGTCCCAGATCAAGCAGGCGCTCGGCCCCAACCTGGAGTACGGCATCGCCGTCGAGGGGCTGGCCGCCTCGGAGGCGTGGATCGAGACCTTCAAGCGCGGCAAGGTGACCTGACCCGAGTACCTCTTCGACGCGAACCTTCAGCGGGGTCGCAGGTACCCCGTCCGGTAGCGCCCGAAGGCCGGGGCGGCCAGGATGAGCAGCCCGATCCCGCCGAAGAGCCCGACCCAGGGCTGCCAGCCGATCCCCGGATCCCCGGGCGTGACGAAGAACGTCCGTTCCGCGGTGAGCGCCCGCTGCCGTCCGCGACGACCGAATGGCTGCTGGCTGCAGGTCAGGGCGACCGCACCCGCGGGCATGGAGAACGTGCCGACGGTGGAGCGGTCGCCGATGGTGACGCTCGCTCCCTGGCGGGCGCCGCGGAAGCGGGTCGAGCCCCCGCGCTCGAACGCCGCGGCGCAGTTCGTCGCGGCGACGATCAGCTCGCGGTTGTTCGAGAGCCTGACGCCGTCGAGCTCGAGCCACACGGTGTAGTCGCCCTGCCCCGTGAAGCGGACGGCGGGGGTCGGCGCGCCGCGCAGCGCGGCCACGCGGCCGTTCGCGACGGCGTCCTCGCGTCCCGCCGCGTTGTCGAGCTGCGCGAGGATGAACCAGGCGATCGCGGCTGCCCCGGCACCCCCGAAGAGGATGGCGAGGACGAGCCATAGCGGATTGCGGCGGCGGCGCACGAGCGCCCCGGGTGCGTCGGTCGCCGCGAACCCGATCGGCGTGACGTCGGGGTCGCCCGTCACTCTTCGAGCGGCCAGCAGTAGCGGTAGGGCGGGATCTTCTCGAACGGATCGGTGCCGCCGACGCCCTCGACGAAGTCGGAGACGTGCTCTGCGCCGCGGTAGAGCCGTCCGACCACGCCGCGATCGAGGAAGCTCGGCCGCTCGACCGCGGGGCGCGTGTTCGTGCCGTGCGAGAGCGCCGCCTGGAGGACGTCGCGCTCGTACGCCGACCAGCGGGCGCGACCCTCGACGTACTCCGGGCCGTCGCGGTAGACGAGCACCACGCGCGAGCTCGCCGTCAGCCGTCGGCGCAGCTCGCCGTCGGCGCACGGCTGCTCGTCGCCGCGGTTGGTCGAGATCGTCATCGGGCCCTTCTGCGACACGCCCTGGATGTCCCACGGCTTGTCCTCGGTCACCTGCACCCCGTAGGAGTCCTCGGGCCGGATTCCGACGATCCCGAGGTAGGCCCGCAGGAGCTCCTGCGGCGTGCTCGGCAGGTACGGGAACGGCGAGGGGACGACGTAGCGGCGATGGGTCTCGGGGTGGACGGCGCGGGCGATCACGCGCCAGTTGAGCACCTCGACGCGGACGCCCGCCACCGGCTCGGCCGACAGCGGGCGCTCGCCGCGCAGGTGCTTGAAGACCCCTGAGCCGAGCGCGGCCGGGTGGAACACGTTGACCCCGGTCACCTGGCTGACGGTGTAGCTCGAGTCGCCTTCGCCCCCGCCGCGGTTCGTGATCTGCAGGGTGCGCGCGATGCCGAGGCACTGCTCCGGGCCGATGCCGGCCCGGACGAGATAGGCGAGCGCGAGGTCCTCGTCGAGCGGCGCGCGCTCTCCGTCTCGTCGCCGCACCCAGCGCTCCTCGGCGTCGAAGAACGGTGCCGCCGCCGGCGCCGCAGCGGGGAGCCCGGGTGCGGCGGCATGGACGACGTCCCACTCGACGACGCGGCTGCCGCTGCGAAGCACCCCGCTCCCGATGTGGTCGGGCACCCGGTAGACGCCGAGGACCAGGTCCGCCCGGCCGGACAACCCGCTCGAGCCGAGGTACGCGGCGACCTCCTCGACCTGCGTCTTGCTGCGGGTGGCCATGCGCGAGAACTCGAGCTCCGGGCGGTCGGGCGCCAGGTACGGCTCGCGCGCGGCGGTCCGCGCGGCGCGTTCGGCCGCCGCCTGCTCGTCGCGATCGACCGCCCCGGTCGGCGCCCCGGGGGGAGGCGTCGGCTTGCGCGATCCGAAGGGGTTGCGGAGCACGTCCTTGAACTGCTCCTTGGTCACCGCCATCGTGTCCTCGACGCTGACCGCCTGCGGCATCGCGGAGGGGAGCGGGCCGTAGACGTGATCCCCGGCCGGACCGTAGAGCGCCCGGCGGGCGTGCTCGCGGTCCGCGTGCTCGCGGTGGGCCGTGGCTGCCTCGGCCTGGCCCCGGGCCGTCTGCTCCATGGCCGCGTCGTACGCGGCGCGCTGCTCGGGTGCCATCGCAGCGAGCTGCTCGTCGGTGAGTCCGGTGGAGCTCCCCGACAGCTCCGTGCGGCTGGCCTCGAGCCCTTGCTTGATCGCCTCCGGGCTCATCGCCTGCTTGACCTGCTTCAACGTCTTGAAGAGCGCCATGACGCCAGCTTCTCACCCTCCGGGGACCGAGGCAAGCGGCGGCGCCGTGGTGCCTGCGCCCGGCAGAGCAGAACGTCTTACCTCCGCCAGACAAACCTCCCGGACACTGACCTTCCATGAGCCCTGATGAGTTGAACCGCCGTGAGATGCTCTTCCGGGGCGCCGCCCTGCTTCCGGCCACCATGCTGCTCGGCTGCGCAGGCGACGAGCTGCCCGCCGAGGTCCCGACGGTCGCCGACACGACCGCCCAGCCAGCGCCGGACGGCTCCGCGCGCCTGGAGCCGACGGCGGCGTGCACCGACGATGACGACGACCCGACGCTCGAGCAGACCGAGGGCCCGTTCTTCTCCCCGGGGTCGCCGCTTCGCCGCTCGCTGCTGGAGCCCGGGACCCGCGGCCGCCGGCTCGTCGTGACCGGGCTGGTGCTCTCCGCGAACTGCCGGCCCGTGGGCCGCGCCGTCCTCGAGTTCTGGCAGGCCGACGCCGACGGCGAGTACGACAACGAGGGCTTCACCCTGCGCGGGCACCAACGCACGGACGCGGACGGCCGCTACCGCCTGGAGACGGTCGTCCCCGGCGCGTATCCGGGCCGCACACGGCACCTCCACGTGAAGGTCTCCCGGGCGCGGTCCTCGGCGGTGCTCACGACGCAGCTGTACTTCCCGGGCGAGGCGGCCAACCGGAACGACGGCCTCTACGACCGGACGCTCGCGATGCGTGTGGGCCGCTCGGGCCGCGTTCGGACCGGCCGCTTCGACTTCGTCCTGGCGTAGGGCGAGGTCCGGCGAGCGCGCGGCGTACATACATCGCGCGGAGTAGGGCAGGACGGCTCTCACGGCCGATGACGGCACGCGGTCCTCGGGGCCGTCGACCAGGGCATCGCACTGCTGGGGGCCGCGCGGCGTTCGTGCTCCGCCGCTGCGCTGGGACGCTCGACGGCCGCCTCTGCGCGCTACCGTGGCGGGTGTTCGTCGGGTTCAGTCTCCTGCCTCTCGCGCGCGCTCCCGAACGGAGACAAGGAAGGCAGGCCGCTGTGCCAGCCGCCGCCAACACGCCGCCCGGGGACGCGATGCTCGAGGCGATCAACGCGGAGCTCGTCGCGCTGCACCGGCGCTACCACCAGCGTGAGCCGGTCAGCGCAAAGACCCAACTGCTCGGTGGCGAGCTGCTGGCCTGCGTGATGGGCGGCGTCTACAC
>JACDAP010000631.1 GCA_013695395.1 Solirubrobacterales bacterium | reverse complement strand
GGGTGAGGGCCTGGATGACCTCGTCGAGCTCGACCTGGGTGGTCGTGTCCTTCATCGCGACGGTCGTCTCGCCGAGCGGTTCCGGGGCGCCGCCCTCGTCGAGCTGGATGTAGAAGGAGAACCCGAGCAGCGTGCGCCAGTAGATGTGCGCGCGTGCGTCACGTCGGAGCTTGACGCCGAGGCCGTCCTCGATCCGCATCGTGACCTTCACGCCACGACCGCCGGGCAGGCGCTCGACCTTCTCGACGTCACCGACGTTGACGCCCGCCACGCGGACCGGGGTCTTGCCCGGCGAGACGTTGGCGATGTTCGCGAAGTTCGCGGTGACGACCTCGCCACCCTTGGGCAGGAACGGAATGCCCCCGCCCGTGAAGGCGAACGCCAGGAGCGCCCCGAACAGAACCAGCAGGATCATGCCGTTGCGGAACGGGCGCTTGCGGGCCTGGCCCGGGATCGCCTCGAAGCGGCTCATGAGCCCCATGTCAGTTGCCTCCTTCGGTGCCGGCGACGCAGGGTTCGGGCCGGGGGTTGGTCGGACCCGCGAGCGGGCTCCTCGCGGTCGCGCCGTACACGCTCTCCGGGCCGAACTGGAGGTTCAACCGGAGGGCACCGCCGTCCTGGTTGCCGAAGGCCAGCATCGACGTCCACCGTTCGCCGTACTGGACGATGTCGCAGCCGTAGGCGCCGAGCGTCGAGACGAGCGGGGTGCCATTTTCCAGCGTCGAGTCGAGGACGGGCAGGACGGGCTTGACCGTGTCGAGCAGCCGGATCGTCGGGAGCACGGCGTCGTCGGCGAGCTCCAGGGTGTCGTCGGCGTCGCGGAGTCCCGGCCGCGCCTCCTGCAGGAGCGCGCTGGTCTGCGCGAAGGTCGTCGGCCCGGCCCGGAGGGCGGGCCGGACGTCGCGGGCCAGGCCGCGAACCTGCTCGATCAGCGGATCGACCTGCGGCAGGCCGGAGCGTACCGTGGCCAGGGCGCCGGGCGCCTTGTCGAGCGTCGACTGCACCGCGTCGCGCTCCTCGGTGAACGGCTTCAGCGCTTCGGCCTCGGGGGCGAAGCCGTCGGCGATCGCGATACGGACCGGATCGGCGGTATCGGCCAGCGTGCCCCCGCCGCGGATGATCGACCGGATCGATCCCGGGCGCTCGGTGAACGCGCTGAGCACCGTACGGGTGTCGCGGAGCATCTTCGGCGTGATCCCGATCGTGTCGTTGAGATCCTGGCCCCGCCCGGCGAACCCGGTACCGAGCTCCTTCATGAAGACCTGGGTGCGGGCCCGCGTCTTCGGATCGAAGGTGCTCAGCACCTCGTCGAGCTGCGTGGTCGAACCCGTCTGCTTGGCTGGGATCGTCGCGCCCTCGGGCATCGGAGTCCCCTTCTGGCCGGGCTCGATGTCCAGGTAACGGACGCCGACCGGGGAGCGCGGACGGACCTCGAGCGTGGTGTCCGAGCGCAGCGGCTCGACGGAGGGCTCGAGCTGCAGGTCGACGACCGCCTGTCCGTCCTCGACCCGGGGGTCGAGGACCTGACCGACGAGCTTCCCGCCCATCCGCACCTGGTAGTGCGCGGTGAGGTTGTCGGCGGTGTCGAACTTGGCCGTGAGGTTGTAGTAGCTGCGCCCCGGGATGGCGTTGGGGGAGTTGAAGCCGATGACCGTGAGGACGACGACGGCGAGGACGCCCACCATCCCGACGGAGGCCATGAACACCCAGCCACGCTGGATCGACGCCGGCCGTTCGCTGAAACGTGTTCTCATGAGCCCAGGAGGTAGTTGAGGAGCTTGGACGCGTCGGACGCGGAGGACCGAGGTGGCGTCGGGGGCAGAATCTTCTTCGTCGCCCCGCCGATCACGTTGTCGAGCGCCTTGGTGGCGTCGTCCACGGTCTTCTGCACGCCCGGGAGCAGCTTGTCGACCACCGGCGGTAGCTTCGGGACCTTCGACCCCAGGCCGGGACGACTCGGTGCCGGGGCGGACGGGGTCGTGCTCGGCTGCGGCGCCGGCTTGAACTGCGGCGCGGGCGCGGCCTTCTTCCTGCCGGCCTTCTTCTTCGCGGCGGAGCCCGGGAGCCGATCCAGCGCGGTGCTCAGCGCCTGGCTGTCGACGGTCGCTCGAAGGCGGAACACCTTGCCGATCGGATCGCCGCTATCGGTCACGCCGGCCCAGCCGTTGATGAAGCCGAGCAGGCCCTTGAGCCCGTCGTCCTGGTCGAGCGAGTCGAGCAGCGGCTGCAGGTCGCCCGTGAAGGCCGAGAGGCGTCCCAGCGTCGGCTGCAGCACCTTGAGCGTGGGAGTCGTCCGGCGGCCGAGCTTGTCCAGCTGCGGCGAGACCCGCTCGACCTCCTTGAGGGTCTCCTTCGCGTCCTTCGCGAAGGCCGGCACGCGGTCGAGCGTGGTGGCCAGCGATGGCGCGGTCGCGAGCAGGTCGTCGGCCGCCGGCGCGAGCTGCACGGTGGCATCCTCCAGCCGGACCAGCGTCGTGCGCAACTGCCCCAGCGCGCCCGGCGCACCTTGGATCGTGCGACCGAGGTTGGCTCGGCGCTGGGCCGCCGTCTCCAGGGCGTCACCCGCGCTCGCGACCAGGTCGCCGAGGTCGTCCGACTTCGGGTTGATGGCCTGCAGCACCCGGTCACCCTGGGTGATCAGCTGCTGAAGCCGCGCGTTCTCCGCGTCCGCCTCGCTGACGACCTTCTCGGCGACGTCGAGCGCCGGCGGGAGATCGTCGAGGGTCCTGTTGAAGTCGGCACCACGGCCGGCCATGGTCAAGCCCGCCTCGTTGATGATGATCCGCATCGCCCCGCGTGTGTCCGGGTCGAGGATGTTCAGGGCGTCGTCGAGCTCGACGGGAACCGAGGTCTTGGCGACCGGGATCGTCGTGCCGCTCTCGACCGGCTTGCTGAGGTCACCGGGATCGAGGTCGATGTACTTCTCGCCGAGGAGGTTGACCGGGCGGACCTTCGCGGTCGCACCGGCGCCGATCGGGTAGGCCCCTTGGTCGAGCTCGAGCGTGATGACCGCGTTGTCGTCCTTGTCGAGCGAGATGTCCTTGACATCCCCGGCGCCGACCTGGCCGATCTTGACCTTGTAGTTATTCAGGATGCCGCCGGCGTCGGAGAACTTCACCGTGACGATGTACTTCTCGTCGTCACCGCTGAAGACCGCGAAGTAGAGGACCGCGACGACCGCGAGGCCGGCCCCGTAGGTCAGGAACTTGCGCATCAGCCGTTCCCCTTTCCGGCGTTGATCGGGTCGGGATCCTTCGCGGGATCGAGGCCGCTTCCGTCCTGGCCGCACTCCGGCTGCGCCCACGGCTTCCCGGCGTTGAAGCCCGGAGGCCGGACGAGGGCGTACTCCTGGCCGGTGAGAGCCGTGAACTGCGCCGGGTTCAGCGGGTTGGAGGTGACCCCAGTCAGACCCGCATTGACGAAGATGCGGCCGACGTGGCTGTCCTTGTCGTAAGGCTGGCTCCAGCTCGACCAGGTCGACATGACGCCGACGATCTCGGGCGCGTACGGCCGGATGCAGCCGACCATCGGCGCCAGGCGGGTGAGCACCGGGGCCGCCTCGTCGGAGAACGGCTGGGCCTGACGCAGCAGCGCGGTGATGTCCGGAGCCGCCTTCCGCGTGGTGCGGAACGTCGAGACGGCGATCGGCACGGTCGTCCGGAGGTCGCGGATGGCGGGCCGCAGCTCGCGGCTCAGGCGACCGAGCTCCTTGGCGCCGGGACGCACGTCGTCGATGAGCTCCTGCACCCCGTCGACGCTCGTGTCGAGACGCTTCAGCGTTGTGCGCGCCTCGCGCACCGTGGTCGGAAAGCGGTCCAGCGAGTCCTGGATGCCGCGTGTGTTCGCGGCGAAGGTGTTGAACGTCGCCGACGAGACGTCGACGAGGTTCGCGATCGTCTCGCGACGGGTCGCCAGCGCGCCCGTGACCCGGTCGGTGTTCGTGACGAACGCGGAGAGCGCAGGCTCGTCGGCATCGATGTCGTTGGCCAGGTTGCCGATCGATTCGAGGCCGCCGGGAGTCTCACTGAGCGCGTCGCGGAGCTCTCTGGACCGCGGTCCGAAGGTGTCGCCCGTGCCCTTCAGCGTGCCCTGGAGGGCCTTGCGGGTCTTCTTGTCGAAGACGTCGAAGACGTCGTCGAACTCGGTCGTCTCCACCGTGTCGGCATTGGCGATCACGCCGTTGTCGGGGATCTCGGCGCCCGTGTCCGGCCCCGGCTCGAGCTGCATGATGCGGGTGCCGTTACCGATCGTCGACCCGAAGCGGAGCTTGACCTTCGTGCCCTGGTGCAGTGGCCAGACCTGATCGTCGTCGATGCCGAGCGTGACGACGGCCTTGCCGCCCTCGTTCTCGATGCTCTTGATCTTGCCGGCGTCGATGCCGTCGACCCGGACGTCCAGCCCGGTGTACAGGCTGACGCCCTCGTCGAACACCGCACGAACCTGGTGAGGCTGCGTCCGCGTCCCGAGGCCCCACACGATGAGGGCGGCGAAACCCGCCAACACGATGAAGACCCACGGGTGCCCGATCGTCCAGTTGCCTGTGTTGCGCAACTGGCGACCGAACTTCACCCCTGCCTCGTCCTTGCTCACTCCACTCCCCCACTCATTGACCTGTGTGCTCTACGTCGACCTGCGTGCGTCCGTGCTGCGCTGTGCTGCTAGCCGCCGATCGGCGCGTTCGGCTTGAGGCCCCAGAAGAGCATCGTCATGCCGGCACCCATCACGTGGAGCAGGATGAGGTTGAGAATCATCGACTTCGCCGTCGCCGATCCAACCCCGACCGGTCCACCGGACGCTCGGTACCCGTAGAACATCCCGAGCAGCATGATCACCGTGCTGGACACCATGATCCGCACGAAGCTGAAGAGGAAGTCCTTGGGCGTGGAGAAGGTCCAGTGGACGTTCTCCCAGCCGCCCTGCGAGACCTCGCCGATCTGCACGACGATGATCAGGAAGTTGCCGGCGAAGTGGGCGGCGACCGCGAGGACGTAGATGAACGGGAAGGCGATCCAGCCCGCCATCAGGCGCGTCGCGATGACGTAGCGCATGGGGTTGATGCCCATCGACTCCATCGCGTCGATCTCGTCCTGGATCCGCATCGACCCGAGCTCGGCGCACAGCCCGCAGCCGACCTTGGCCGCGAGGATGTAGCCCCACATGTACGGGATCATCTCCCGGATGGCGCAGTAGCTCGTGAAGACGCCGGAGTACACCGTGGCGCCGTAGCCCCGGAGCACGTAGTTGGCCTCGGTGCCGCATGTCGTCCCCATCAGGAACGTCATGAAGCAGATGATCGCCGCGGTGCCCGCGATGAGCACGCCGACCTGGCGCAGCACCTCGGCGGTGTACCGCCAGACGCCGGGGATCTCCTTGAGGGTCTGCCCGACGAAGGTGCCGATCTCGGCCGCCTCGCTGAGCACGCTCCTGACGGGCCCGCGCAGACCACCGGCAAAACGCGTGCTCGGGCTCGGCCCGGCCATCTCGCCGCGCAGCCGCGGCACCCTGGTTGCTGAGGATTCCATTGCTCGCTCCTCGCCTTAGTGAAGGTTGCCGGTCTCGGGGTACGCCGCGAGCAGGATCGCTGTGAACAGGTAGTTGAAGACCCAGATCCCGGCGAACGAGAGCACGACGGCCTGGTTGACGGCCTTGCCGACGCCCTGCGCCCCGCCCTTCACGTTCATGCCCTTGTAACAACAGGCGATCGCGATGATGAAGCCGAACGCCGTGGTCTTGAACACCGCCCCGAAGAGGTCCGGGAAGGTGAAGTTCGAGGTGAACGTGGCCACGTAGCCGGCCGAGGTCTCGCCCCAGACGAGGACCGCGGCAAACCAGCCACCGACGACGCCGAAGACCAGCGCGACGATGTTGAGCAGCGGGGTCATGATCCCAAGCGCGAGGAAGCGCGGCGTGACGATCTGGCGCACCGGGTCGAGGCCCAGCACCGCCATGGCGTCGAGCTCCTCGCGCACCTTTCTGGCGCCGAGGTCGGCGCAGATGGCCGTTCCCGCGACACCCGCGACGACCATGCCGTTGATCCAGCCCGCGAACTCGCGGATGGAGGCCATCACGAAAAACGCACCCTCGCGGTCGATCGTGCCGAACGCCTGGAGGATGTTCGAGGCCTGCAGGCCCGGGGCGCCGAAGCCGAAGGCGACGGTCGAGATGATCATGGGGATGAGGCAGCGCCGGAGGATGAGGAACGACTCCTCGACGAACTCCTCCTTCCAGCTGTACGGGGGCGTGAACGTCGCCACCACGGCCTTGCCCGTGAGCAGCATCATGCCGGCGATCTGCTCGAGCCAGCCGAAGTTCTCGTTGAAGATCTTCTGCCCGGTGTTCGGTCCCTGCTGGAGGTCGGGAACCTGTTCCGCGGGCGGAAGCGTTCTCGTATCGGTCCCCACGCCTACTGCCATGTCGATCCCCTGCCTCTGCTCATCTCGGATGCTCCCTGCTCGGATTGATCAAGCAGGGCGCATTCCCGTGGCCCTTGCCGACGGCTCTCCCGAACCGTGTGATCAGTCTCACCTGACGCTGCGTCAGGCGATAGAGGTCGTGGGGGGAGAACACATCCCCCCTTCAGGGGGTATTTCCCCCCGCTAACCGTCACTCCATGCCGAGCGGCCCTTCGATGCTGCGATTCAGGAACTGGTGGACGAAGGGATTCTCGGAGTTGAACATGGTCTCCCGATCCCCCGCCTGGACGATGCGGCCCTTCCACAGGACCGCGAAGTACTCGCCGATCTGGCGGGCCGAGTTGATGTCGTGGGTGATCACGATGTAGGTGCCGCCGTGCTGCTCGTGCATCTGGCGGATGAGCTCGCAGAGCAGCGCCGTGCGGACGGGGTCGAGGCCCGAGTCGGGCTCGTCGTACATGACGATCTCGGGCTCGAGCACGAGCGCCCGCGCGAAGCCCGCGCGCTTACGCATGCCGCCGGAGAGCTCGTTGGGCAGCCGGTCGCGGGCGACGTCGAGCCCGACGTCGGCGATCCGCGCGTCCACGACCTCGCGAACCTCCTTCTCGGAGAGGTCGGTGTGCTGGCGCAGCGGGAAGGCGATGTTGTCGTAGACCGACATCGAGCCGAAGAGGGCGCCGTCCTGGAAGAGGATGCCGAACTTCTTACGGACCTCGAGCAGCTTGCTCATCGGCATCTGGCTCAGCGACTGGCCGTGGATCAGCACCTCCCCCTGGTCGGGGAAGAGCAGCCCGATGAGGTGCTTGATGAGCACCGATTTACCGGTACCCGACGGGCCGAGCACGCAGGTCACCATCCCCTCGGGCACGCCGAGGTCGAGCCCGTCGAGGATCTTCGCGCGGCCGAAGGACTTCTTCACGCCCTTGCACTCGATCGACCAGTACTC
>JACDAP010000601.1 GCA_013695395.1 Solirubrobacterales bacterium | reverse complement strand
GCCCAGGCCTGCCCCTCCGCCCGGCGGCTCGCCTTGCGCTGCGCCCGGCCCGCCCGCCAGCCGGCCAGCGGCAGCCGGAAGCGGCGGGAGGCGAACGGGAACCGCGCTCCCCCGCGCGTGTCGAGCTCGTTCAGGACACCGTCGACGAAGCCCTTCGACCCGCCGATGAGCGCGGGCAGCAGGGTGAGCGCGGCGAGCATCGTGGCGAGCACGGCGGAGGCTGCCCCCAGCGCCACGCCGTGCATGAACGAGAGACCGAGGAGGAAGAGGCCGAGCAGGGCGATGACCACCGTGATCGCGGCGAACATGACCGTCCGGCCCGCGGTGTCGACCGCGACGTCGATCGCCTCCTCTCGGTCCCGGCCCGCGGCGACCTCCGCCCGGAAGCGCGTCACCACGAAGAGCGCGTAGTCGATCCCCACCCCGATGCCGATCAGCGAGGCGAGCTGGGTGGCGAAGTCGGGGGTGTCGACCAGGTGACTGATCAGCGTGATCAGGCCGAGCGTGCCGCTGATGGCGAGGATGGCGGCCAGCAGGGGGATCCCGGCAGCCACGGCCGAGCCGAAGGTGATGAGCAGCACGACCGCTGCGGCGAGCAGGCCGATGGCCTCCGAGTTCATGCTCGTGTTGGAGAACCGCACCACCTCCGCGCCCGGCCCGCCGTGCTCGACACGCAGGTCGGCGCTGCGAGCGGTGAAGGCCGCGTCCTCGATCTCCTCGAGCTTCTTCGGCTCGATGTCGTTCGTCGACTCCTTGTAGCTCAGCGGCGCGACGGCGATCGTGCCGTCCTGGGTGATCTGGCCACCCTGCGCGAACGGACTCTGCACCCCGGCGACGTCGGGCGAGGCGCTGACCTTCTTCAGGGCCGCCTCGATCTCTGCCTGCGAATCCATGAGCGAGCCGCCACCCTTGGCCTGGAAGACGAGCTGATCGGTATCGCCCTTCGCCGCCGGGAAGTGCTCGGCCAGCAGGTCGTAGGCGCGCTGGCTCTCGGTGCCGGGCAGGCGGAAGCTCGAGATCTCCTTGACGCCGATGCTCGCGGAGGCGACCTGGAGCGCGACGACGGCCAGCAGCCAGACGCCGAACGTCCGCCACCGGTGGCGGTTGCAGAGGCGCGCGAGGCGGACGAAGCGGGAGGGGGAGCTGGGCGTCCCGGGGGTGCTCACCGACGATATGCAAGCAAAGCCGGAACACGGGTTCTGTGATCTTGGGGTGGTCGCGCGCGACGCCGTGGTCCGGGGCCAGCTGAGCGGAATCCCTGAGCCTTGTGTCCGGAACACGCGGGCGCGCGCGTCGTGGGGTTCGGACATCATCCGCAAGCACGAGCCGGGAGGGCCCGAGGTCCTCACCCTGGAGAGCGCTCCCGGAGGCTCCCCGATCGGGCCTGAGGGTCAGGGCCGGAGCGGGTAGGGATCATTCCGGATGGTCACATCGTCCGGTGAGGCGGAAGGTGGCCCGATGCGTTCTTCCTCCAGCCTCGCCAGCCTCGCCCGGTGGTGCGCCACCCACCGTGCCCTGACCGTCATCGCCTGGCTGCTGGCCACCGCGGTGGTAACCCTGGCCGCCGCGTCGTTCCCGGCCCGCGAGATCTCAGCGGTACGGCTCCCCGGCACCGAGAGCCAGCGCGTCTACGACCTGCTCGCCGA
This sequence comes from Solirubrobacterales bacterium, assembly GCA_013695395.1. GTDB lineage: Bacteria > Actinomycetota > Thermoleophilia > Solirubrobacterales > Solirubrobacteraceae > Paraconexibacter. The sequence goes on along the minus strand of JACDAP010000601.1, from coordinate 913 downwards.
ACACGTCCCGGCCCAGAACGACGCCGCCGACCAGATGGTCTTCCACGCCCGCGGCGGCACGCTGAGCGCCCCGGCAGCGCGCGCCGGCATGGCCCGGGCGCTGGCACGGATGCGCCAGCATCCCCGCGTCGCGCGCGTCTCCGACCCGCTGGCCGCCGGCGGGCGGCTCAGCCCGGACGGCCGCACCGCCCTCGCCGAGGTCACCTACCGTGGCGGGCCGCTCGACGAGGGCGATGTCGCCGCCCTGCGGGAGATCCAGCGAGCCGCCTTCTCGGTGCGCACGGACACCCTGCAGGTCGAGCACGGTGGTCTCGGCGGGCAGATCGTCCGCCGCAGCGAGAGCGGCAGCTCGGAGCTGGTCGGGCTCGGGGCGGCCGCCATCGTGCTGCTGTTGACCTTCGGCTCGCTGACGGCGGCCGGCATGCCACTGCTCACGGCGGTCTTCGCGCTGGCGGGGACGCTCGGCGGCATCACGCTGCTGTCCCACGTGGTCGACACGCCGGACTTCGCTGCGCAGCTGGCCTCGCTGATCGGCATCGGAGTGGGCATCGACTACGCCCTGTTCGTCGTCACGCGCTACCGCAGCGAGTTGGCCGACGGACGCGAGCGCCTCGACGCGATCGCGGTTGCGGCCGACACCGCGGGCCGGACGGTGCTGCTCGCGGGCTCGACGGTGATCGTGGCCCTGCTCGGGCTGCTGCTGCTCGGCCTGAACTTCCTCGAGGGCGTGGCGGTGGGCGCCGCGCTCGCCGTGGCGCTGACGATGGCGGGAGCGCTGACCCTGCTGCCCGCGCTGCTGGCGACCGTCGGGAAGCGCATCGAGCCGCGCCGGCGGCGGCGAGCGCGGGCCGCCGGCCGCCCGAGCTCCTCCGAGGGCGTTCTGTGGATCCGCTGGTCGCGTGCGGTGCAGCGC
>JACDAP010000591.1 GCA_013695395.1 Solirubrobacterales bacterium | reverse complement strand
GCCACGGGCCTCGAGCGCCGGGCCGCCGTGGCGCTCGGAGCGGGGGCGGCGACCCGCCGGACGAGGCTCGATGCGCTCGCCTCAGCGCTCACCGCGCACGACCCCGAGCGGATCGTCGCGCGCGGCTACGCGGTGGTCGACGACGGGGCCGGAGGCGTGGTCACGACTGCGGTGCAGGCACGCGACGTGGGCACCGTGCGGCTCTTCTTCGCCGACGCCGACGTGAATGCGAAGATCGAGGAGTGAGCACGCCCGAGCAGACCTACGAGACCGCGACCGGTCGCCTGGAGGAGATCATCCGGCGCCTGGACTCGGGTGAATCCGAGCTGCGCGAGACGCTCGCGCTCTGCCAGGAGGGGCGCACGCTGGTCGAGTTCTGCGCCTCCGAGCTCGACGCGGTCGGCCAGGGCCTCGAGGAGCTGAAGCTCGACGAGCTCGTCGCCCGCCTGCAGGAAGGCGCGTCCGCATGAGCGCGTACTGGGATCGCCTGAAAGAGCTCCCGCTGAGGATCGAGGACTACGCGCTCGAACGCCTCGAGCTCGACGTCTCGAGCGGCTTCCACCGGGTCAGCACGGTCATCCGGCTGCGCGGCGCGGGGACCGACGGCGTCGGCGAGGACGTCTCCTACGACACGCCCGACCACGACCGTCTGCAGGAGGCGGGCCCGGTCCTGCCGCTCGCCGGCGAGTGGACGCTCGGCTCCTTCTGCGACCACCTGGAGGGGCTCGACCTGTGGGCCGCCGGGCCGGCGGAGCGGGAGGCCTCGGTCCTCTACCGCGTCTGGGCCTACGAATCGGCTGCGCTCGACTTCGCGCTGCGGCAGAAGGGCGTCTCACTCCACGAGGAGCTCGGGATCGAGCCGCGCCCCGTGCGCTTCGTGGTGTCGCTGCGGCTGGGTGAGCCGCCGACGATGGCGCCGCTGCAGAGCCGCCTGAACGCCTATCCGGCGCTCCAGTTCAAGCTCGACCCGACCACCGACTGGACGCCCGAGCTCGCCGCGGAGGTCGCGGCGACCGGCGCGGTCGAGTCGCTCGACCTCAAGGGCCAGTACAAGGGCTCGATCGTCGACGTGGAGCCCGACCCGGAGCTCTACAAGCTGCTGCTCATGACGTTCCCGAGCGCGTGGCTCGAGGATCCCCACACCGGTAGCGCCGAGATCGACGCGCTCGTCGAGCCGGTCCGTGACCGGGTCACCTGGGACGCGATCATCCACGGGGTCGAGGACATCACCGGCCTGCCCTACCCGCCGAAGATGGTCAACGTGAAGCCCTCGCGGCTCGGCGGCCTGCGCTCGGTCCTGGCCGCGTACGCCTACTGCGAGGAGCACGGGATCGCGATGTACGGCGGCGGGCAGTTCGAGCTCGGGCCGGGTCGCGGCCAGATCCAGTACCTCGCCTCGCTCTTCCATCCGGACGGGCCGAACGACGTGGCGCCCGGCGGGTACAACGAGCCCTCGCCCGGGCCGGGCCTGCCGGACTCCCCCCTGCCCGTCGCGGTGGAGCCGGTCGGGTTCCGGTGGTCCGCGTGAGCTTCGTCCACCACGACAAGGTCCGCTTCGGCGACCTCGACGCGATGCGTCACCTCAACAACGTGGCCTTCCTCCAGTTCTTCGAATCCGCCCGCATCGAGTACATCACCACGCTGCTGCCCGACCACGACCCCGCCCACCCGGAGGGCGACTTCGGCCTGATCTTCGCCGAGTGTCAGATCGCCTACCGCTCCCCCGCGTTCTACGGCGAGGAGCTCCTCACCACCGTCGGGCCCACGGCGCTGCGGCGCTCGAGCTTCCGCCTGCGCTTCCGGATGGACTCCGGCAAGGACGGGCGGCTGCTGGCCGAGGGCTGGGGCGTGATGGTCGGCTACGACTACGTCGCGGGCAAGGCAACGCCGCTGCCCGAGAAGCTCACCGCGGCGCTGCGCGCGGAGGGTGCGACCGAGGACGACACGAGCGAAGCGGTGGTGGCGGAATGAGCGGGGAGCTCGCCGCGCGGGTCAAGGACGGGATGTCGCAGGCGCAGGCCGACCTCGAGGCGCTCGTGCGGATCCCGTCGGTCGCCTTCGAGGGCTTCCCCGAGGAGCCGAATCTCGCCGCTGCGGAGTTGACCGCGGAGCTGCTGCGCGGGGTGCTCGACGACGTGGAGATCGTCGAGGTGCCCGGCGCGCCGCCCACCGTGCTCGGCCGCGCGCCCGCGCCGCCCGGGGCGCCCACCGTCCTGCTCTACGCCCACTACGACGTGCAGCCCGCCGGCCCAGAGGAGGCCTGGACCTCCCCCGCGTTCGAGCCCAGCGTCCGCGACGGGCGCCTGTACGGCCGCGGCGCGGCCGACGACAAGTCCGGCGTGATCATGCACGTCGCCGCGCTCCGCGCCCTGACCGGCGAGCTCGCCGTTGGGGTGACGGTCGTGATCGAAGGCGACGAGGAGACGGGTCGGGGCACCTTCGACGGGTACCTGGCCGCCCACCCGGAGGAGCTCGCCGCCGACGTGATCGTCGTGGCCGACTCCGGCAACTGGAAGCTCGGAGAGCCGACGCTGTGTGCCTCGCTGCGCGGGCTCACCGAGCTCGTCGTCGAGGTCTCCACGCTGGAGCGCCCGGCACACTCGGGCCTCGTCGGCGGTGCCGCTCCCGACGCGCTGCTCGCGCTCATCCGGATGCTCGACGCGCTCACCGACGAGCACGGCGACGTCGCCGTCGCAGGGCTCGTCCGGCGGGATTGGGACGGGATGGACATGCCCGAGGATGCCCTGCGCGGGACCGCGTCGGTCCTCGACGGGGTCGAGCTCGTCGGGACCGGCTCGATCGCGGAGCGGCTCTACTCGCGCCCTGCAATCACCGTGATCGGCCTCGATGCCCCCGCGGTGGCCACCGCCGCCAACGCGCTCGTGCCGGTCGTCCGGGCCAAGGTCAGCGTCCGGTTGGCCCCCGGCGACGATCCGGCGCGCGCGTTCGGCCTGGTCCGCGACCACCTCGAGGCGGCGACGCCCTGGGACGTCCGCGTGTCCATCACCGAGGGGGCCGGCGCGCCCGGCTTCGCCGTGGAGGGCAACGGCCCGGGGCTTGCCGCCGCCCGGCGAGCGCTGGCCGAGGCGTACGGGAAGGCGAGCGTCGACGTCGGCTCCGGCGGGTCCATCCCTCTCGTCACCACGCTCGCGGCCACCTACCCGGAGGCGGAGATCGTCGTGTGGGGCGCCCAGGACGACGGCGCCCGCATCCACGCGGGCGACGAGGGTGTGGTGCTCGAGGAGCTCGGCCGGGCGGTCCTCGCCGAGGCCCTGCTGCTCCGCGAGCTCGCCCGCCGCTGAGAATGGATTCATGCCCGCCAGGCGGGCGTGAATTCCATTCTCACCGGATCGACCGGGGTTGAGCATGGATCGGCGCCCGGGCAGCGGGCAGGGATCCATCCTCACCGCAGCGCCCGATTGACTCGTCGGTCAGTAGGGTCCGCGCCGTGCAAGAGTCAGTGGGAATCGCCGGCAGCGGCGCCATCGCGTGCGGTCTGGCCGCCACCGTCGCCCGCCACGGCAACGTGCTGCTGTGGGCCCGGTCGGAGGCCTCCGCGGAGCGCGCGCGCGCCACGGTGGGCAAGGTCTGCGGCCGCTTGAGCGGTGAGGTGAACGCCCAGCACGTCGAGGTCGTGACCGAGCTCTCCGCGCTCTCGGGGTGCAGCGTGATCGTTGAAGCGATCGCCGAGGACCACGCGATGAAGGTCGAGCTCCTCACGCAGCTGCACGAGCTCGCCGGGCCGACCGCGATGCTCGGCACGACCACCTCCTCGCTGAGCGTCGAGAAGCTCGCCCAGGAGATCCACGAGGACGGCAGCGGCCGCTTCGTCGGCCTCCACGTCTTCAACCCGGTCCCCGCGATGGAGCTCGTCGAGCTGGTCTTCCCCGCGGATGCGACCGAGGAGATCCGCGACCGCGCCCGCGCGCTCTGCGAGGTCCTCGGAAAGACGGCGATCGAGGTCCCCGACACCCCGGGCTTCGTCGTCAACCGCCTGCTCTTCCCCTACCTGTTCGACGCCGTCCGCTTCGCCGAGGAGTCCGGCGTGGACCCCAAGGACGTCGACAAGTGCATGGTCCTCGGCACCGGCCAGCCGATGGGTCCGCTCGCCCTGCTCGACTTCGTCGGCCTCGACGTGTCGATCGCCATCGCCGAGGAGATCGGCGTCGAAGTCCCCGAGCGCGTGCGCACCCTCGTGGCGGACGGCGCGCTCGGCCGCAAGACCAAGCGCGGCCTGCTCAGCTACGGCTGAGCCCCATGAGCCTCGCCCAGCCCGTAGAGATGAGCCGGGAAGCCTGGCTCGCGCTGCGCGGCGGCCTCGTCGAGCCCGCACGAGCCGGCGCCCGCAACGACCAGCTGCTCGCCCTCACCCGGCTCGAGGCCGCCTGGGGTAGCGCCCAGGTCGAGCGTGACCGCGCCACGGTGTGGCTGACCCCCGACGACGCCACGGCACTCCGGGAGCTCCTCGACGCCCACCCGGAGCTCGCACCGCTGCTCGGGACCTGAGCGCCGGGGTGGATCAGCGCCCACGCCACGCGCGGTCCGCCATCGGGAACGGCGGAGTTTGTGCTCCCGCGGGCCACTATGCCCCGCTGCGGCACGAACCCCCAGTCAGCGGCTGACGCGTCGGCGAGGTTTGGGTCTCAGGCGTTCCATATGGCCCCGTGAGACCCAAACCCCAGCCCACCCAACCCGCCCGACCCGATTGCGCCGGTCAGCTAGCGTCCAGCCCCGCATGAGCTTCCCGAGCGCCGAGCAGACCCAGCTGAGCCCGATGTGGTCGGAGATCGGGGAGCTCCAACGCGTCCTCGTGCACCGGCCCGGGCGGGAGCTCGAGCGGATCACGCCGCGCAACCGCGAGGAGCTGCTCTTCGACGACATCCTCTGGGTCGAGCGCGCGCAGGAGGAGCACGACGCCTTCACCGAGGTGCTCGACGAGCAGGGCGTGAAGGTCGACGAGCTGCAGACGCTGCTCGGCGAGGCGCTCGACGTCCCCGCCGCCCGTGAGACCGTGCTCGCGAGCACCCTCCGGGCGGCGACGCTCGGCCCGCGCCTCGAGTACGAGGTCGGCGCCTGGCTCGAGTCGCTCCCCGGGAACGAGCTCGCGCAGTGGTGCATCGGCGGGGTCGCCTTCGCCGATCTGCCCTTCGCGAGCTCCTCGTTCACCGCGCACACCGCGGGCCTGGACGACCTCGTCATCCCGCCGCTGCCCAACTCCTACTACGCGCGTGACCCGTCCACCTGGGTCGGGCCGGGAGTCGTGCTCTCCGCCATGGCCCACCGCGCGCGGCGCCGTGAGGTGCTCCACCTCGAGACCATCTACCGCCACCACCCGCGCTTCCTCGCCGTCTCCCCAGGCGAAACGATCGCCGGCCCGATCATCTTCGGCGAGGACCGGCCCGGCACCGCGGGCGTCGAGGGCGGCGATCTGCTCGCCATCGCCCCTGGTGTCCTGGTCGCGGCCTGCGGCGGCCGGACCCGCTCGGGCACCGTGGAGGCGCTCGCCGCCGAGCTCTTCGCCGCCGGCGCCGCCAAGGAGGTCCTCGCCGTCCAGCTGCCGGGGCGGGGCGGTGAGGTCCATCTCGACACCGTCTTCTCCCAGATCGACCACGACGCCTTCGTGGTGTACGCCGACCTCGTCGAGCGGCTGCCGACCTACGCGCTGCGCCCCGCCAAGGGCGGGCGCATCGAGGTCGACCACGAGGAGCACCTCTTCAGCGCCGTGGCCCGAGCGATGGAAGTCGACAGCCTGCGCCTCTACGACACCGGCGACGACGCGCTCAGCTCCGAGCGCGAGCAGTGGAGCGGCGGCTCCAACGTCCTCGCGCTGGCTCCCGGTGTGGTCGTCGCCTACGAGCGGAACGTCCGCTCGATCGCGCGGCTGCGGGAGGCGGGCATCGAGGTGCTCGCCATCCCCGGCTCTGAGCTCGGGCGCGGACGCGGAGGCCCCCGCTGCATGTGCTGCCCGCTCGCCCGGTCCGCTCTCTGAGATCCCGGCGTCCCGATTGTTTAGAGGAGATTGAGCTGGGAACCCAACACTGTGCTAGGCAACACCTCCTCCCCGAGTACGACGAAGGGCCCGCTCGCAGGCGGGCCCTTCGTAGTTCTCTGGTGCGGAGGGACCCACCCCGTTCCGCACGCTGGACCCCGAACCGTCCCACCGGCGACGAGATCCTGCATGCGAGAACGGTGACCTCCGCCAGAACTTGCGCGCCCCGCAGAAGCTGGCGCGTAAACGCTTTAGTCGCGGTCGGAGGCGGTGCTCGCGGGGGCTCGCCGCTCCCGGATCCGGACCGCCTCGATCCGGTTCTCCCGGACCGACTCGACGCGGATCGAGTAGCCGGTCGGCGTCACGGTGTCACCGCGGCGCGGCAGGCGGCCGAGCTCCCCGAAGACGAAGCCGCCGATCGAGTTGTAGGCGTCGGAATCGATCGGCAGCGCCAGCCCGTAGTCGTCCAGGTCGGAGATCGCGACGTGCCCGCGCACGAACCAGTCGCCGTTGGCCAGGCGCCGGATCTCACCGCCGGCCGGGTCGGTCTCGTCGTCGATCTCGCCGACGACCTCCTCGATGATGTCCTCGACGGTGACGATCCCGGAGACGCGGCCGTACTCGTCGATGACGACGGCCATCGAGATCCGCAGCCGCTGCAGCTCGGCCAGCAGGTCGTCGAGCGGCTTGGTCTCGGGCACGATCGGCGCGTCGGAGATGAGCGCGTCCTCGAGCGGGGCGCCCGGCCCGTCGGCCATGAACGCCCGGGCCAGCGTGTTCGAGTGGACGATCCCGCGCACCCGGTCCTGGTTGGAATCCTCGGTCACGAGCAGCCGGGTGTGGCCGGAGGAGATGCAGCGGCGAAGCGCCGTCTCGACGTCCTCGGAGGTGTCGGCCGTGACCACGGCGGGGATCGGCGTCATGACCTGGCGGGCCTGCTGCTCGTGCAGGTGGAAGACGCCCTCGAGCATCCCGGACTCGCCCGGGTCAAGGTGACCCTCGGCGCCGGCCTGGCCGATCAGGAGCCGGAGCTCCTCGGGCGAGGAGCCCTCCGCCATCGCGGAGTCGGGGTCGATCTTGACCAATCGGAGCGCCGCGTTGGAGACACCGTTGAGCGCGGTGATGAACGGGCGCATGCCTGCGTTGAAGGCGATCAGCGGCCGGGCGATCACAAGCGCGGTGGACTCGGCCTTGACGATCGAGAAGATCTTCGGGATCTGCTCGCCCAGGGTGATGTGGATCGCGGTGACGATCACGTACGCGATCGCGATCGCGACAACGTGCGAGGCGGTGGTGTCCCCGAGGGCGGGCTCGACGAGATCGGCGATCGCTGGCTCGCCGAGGAAGCCGATGCCGAGCGAGGCCAGCGTGATCCCGAACTGGCAGGCCGAGAGGTACTGCGAGAGGTCGTCCATCAGCTGGAGCACGCGCTGAGCGGGCTTGCTCCCGCCCTCGGCCATCTCCTCGATCCGGCCGCGCCGGGCCCGGACGAGGGCGAACTCGGCCGCGACGAAGTAGCCGTTGACGAACACCAGCACGAGGACGGCGAGAAGCAGCAGCGCGGTCATGTGCCGCTGCGCCGTACATGGATGCCGGGCGGGCCCGGACTTCGAGGGTGGTCGTCGGGCATCAGGGCGACGGCGAGACGGTAGCACCCGCCCCGTTCAGCGCAGCCGTCGGTGCACCTCACAGCGCGTCGATGGCCGCCGCGAGCCGCTCGTCCGCCTCGGTGAGTCCGCCGCTGGAGTGCGTGGAGAGCGTGAGCCGGACGTGGTTCCAGCCGTGGATGAGGATGTCCGGGTGGTGCCCCTGCTCCTCGGCGAGCTCCCCGACGCGGTTCACGAAGGCGAGCGCGGCCGGGAAGTCCGCGAGCGTCCACTCGCGGGTCAGCGCGTCAGCGCCCCGCGTCCACTCGGGTCCCGCCTGTGTGTCCTGAGCGCCCATGGCCTCATCGTCTCCTATGCTCGGAAGTCTCGTGCGCATCGTCTCCCTCGTCCCTCACGCCACCGAGCTGCTCTTCGCGCTCGGGCTGGGCGACGATGTGGTCGCGGTCACGCACGAGTGCGACTTTCCCACAGCGGCCCAGCAGTTGCCACAGGTTACGAAGGATCGCCTTCCCGCCGGGCTCAGCTCGGCCGAGATCGACGCCGCCGTGCGCGCCTCCACCGAGGAGTCCGGCACGATCTACGAGCTCGACGAGCAGCTGCTTCACGAGCTCGCGCCGGACCTGATCGTCACCCAGGCGCTCTGCCCGGTCTGCGCGGTCTCCGTCGAGGAGGTCCGTGCGGTCGCCGAGAAGATCACGACCTGCCCGCAGGTCGTCACGCTCGACCCGAAGACGCTCGGCGAGACGATGGGCGACATCCGCACCCTTGCCCAGGCGACCGGCGCGAAGGACGCGGCGCTTGACCTCGTGGCCCGGCAGCGCAAGCGGATCGACGCGGTCCAGCGGGCGGTCCGCGGCGCGACCGAGCGTCCCCGGGTCCTGGCGATCGAGTGGTTCGAGCCGGTCTTCGTCGCCGGGCACTGGACCCCGCAGCTGATCGAGCTGGCGGGCGGCGTGGACGCCCTCGGCTTTCCCGGCGAGCACTCCGAGCAGGTCGACTGGGAGACGGCCCGTGCTGCCCGGCCCGAGGTCGTCGTCTGCATGCCGTGCGGCTACGACGCCCCGCGTGCTCACCTGGAGGCCACGCACTTCGCACACGAGCTCGCCACGCTCGGCGCCCGGCGGATCGTCGCCGTGGACGCCTCGGCCACGTTCTCCCGCCCCGGGCCGCGCCTGGTCGACGGGCTGGAGCTGCTCGCCCACGTGCTGCACCCCGACCGCGTCGATGCGCCCGCCTGGCCGGCGCTCGACGTCGCCGTGTGAGCCCCCGCCGGATCCTCTACCTGCACAGCTCCGCCGGACGCTACGGGGCCGATCGGCAGCTGCACCTCATGGCTACGGGCCTCGACCCGGAGCGCTACGTCGCGCTCGCGGTCCTGCCCGACGAGGGGCCGCTGGCCGACGACCTGCGCGCCGCCGGGATCGAGGTGCTGATACGGCCGCTCGCGGTGCTGCGCCGGGCGCTCATGCGGCCCGCCGGCCTCGGCCAGGTGGCGCTCGCCTTCGCGGCGGACGCCGGGGGCCTCGGCCGCCTCGCTCGGGCCCGGGAGGTCGCCCTGGTCCACACGAACACCTCGGTGACGCTCGGTGGCGCCGCC